>NZ_SJDU01000179.1 GCF_005518285.1 Brachyspira catarrhinii
ATGCTATAAGAAGTGCTGGAAGAAGCCCAAGAGTAGCAAAACAGTTTATAGAAACTTTATTGTAATAATCTGTTATGGTATTTTAGGAAATTTATATATTGTATATCCTCCTATATTTGTAAGTTTGGAAGCATTATTATCTATAAGATATTTCATTTCATTATTATTTCTATTATCGTCCCAATTTTCTCTGACAATATTATCTCTTACGGCATATAAAATATCAGGGTTTGAAGAAATATTCAAATTAACATCTTTGAAATATATTTTAAAAATATCTTCAAACTGCTTATTAACTATACCAGAAAAATTATCATATATAGCTAATTTTTTACCTTTAGAGTCATTTTTTATAAAATTAGCAACATCGTATAATACCTTTTCGCTTCTAGGCTCTTGAAATAATTTTATATATCTATAAACTTCTAAAAATACAGCAAAAGAGTTTAAAACAAAGAAAACGGAAATTAATATCTTTACATTATTTTTCAAGCGATTTTCATTAATTTTAAAAAATATTATAAAAGTTATAAAAGATATTGAAAAAGCAGAATATAAATAATGAAATGTGCCAGATTTTGATCTAAAAATAATAAAAGACAATATTGTTATTGGTATAAATATCAAAAAAATAAAAAATATTTCTTTTAATGTTTTATTTGTATTTTTTAATAATTTCTTATTTTTTACAAAAACAAATATAGAATAAAAAAACATAAATACAGATAATAATAAAGACAAAAATAAAAATATCAAACTATAAATATAAACACCATCTTTAGTCCAAAAATATAATATAGAATTAAATCTAGTACCAATCAAACTAGACATTTCATTTGTAGGAAAAATAATTAAAGCATATATTTGAGGAAATGGTATTTTATTCAAACTATCTCTTATATTCATAGCTAGATTTATATTATTAAATCCGCTTTGAAACTCTGATATTATATAAGGCAAATATAGTAAAAAAGATATAAAAACTCCTAAACTCCAATATAATAAATAATTTTTTGTATTCTTAAAACGTATAATAAGATAAACTATAATAGTAGGAATCATAGAGAAAAAAACTACAAAATGCCCTTGAGCCATAACAGCAAGTATTGGAAATATAAAAATTGCTGATAATTTCTTTATTTTTTCATTACTGCTGTCAATATATTCAAATAAAAGTACAAAAAATAAAAAACTAAATATTAAAGTAATATTAGGATTCCAAAAATCAGTAATAGACATAATAACATACGGATTACATAATACTAATGACGTCATTATAGAAGTTGTAAAAATACCAAATTTTTTATAAAACCAAATTAAAAATATAGATAATATTAAAAAGCCGAAAATAAAATTAATAATCCTTGCTTTAATTAAATTATCATTAGCCAATTTATAAAATAAAGTATAAAATATATAGTATGCTCCGCCCGGTACTCTAGGTGTTGTAAACTCTCCGTCAATAATACTGCTAGCTATAAACCTTGCTCCTGTAGTTGGAAGTTTTCCCTTATCATTCCATTTTTTCATGTCATAAAAATGCTGAACCTGATCCATTCCTATATATCTTTTATCTATAGCATATAATGAAATAAATAAACATAATATTGCAGATATAACTATTAATGATATACTATATAATTTCATAAACTATTTTCCTAAAATAATATCAAGATTTTAATAAATTTATATTAATAACACCTATACAATAAAACAGCTCCTACATTTGTTAAAAATTTGGCATTATTATCATAAATATACTGCATGTCTCTTTCATTTCTTTCTTTATCCCAATTATATTCCCAAGTCTTATCTTTTATAATATAGCTAATATCAGGATTTTCAGAAATTTGTATATTATATTGAGGAAAATAAATTTGAAATATATCATTATATGTATCTTTTGGATCATATAAATATGTAACTTTTACTTTTTTACCTTGAGAATCTTGTTCGATAAATTCTGCCACATCTTTCAATACATTATAATCCCTGCTATGTTCATATAAATTAACATATCTTATCAATTCTCCATACATAGCAAAAACATTTAATAATAAAAGCAAAGATATTACTGATAAATATTTAATATTATAAATCTTATCTCTTATCCTATAAAAAAATAGAAATATAGGAGTAAAAGAAAAAGAAAATAAAGAATAAAGATACCAAAAAGTTCCTGGTTTAGATTTAAATACAATAAATGATATTATAGTTACAGGTATAGATAATAATAAGATAAAAAACATTTCACCTAAATTTTTTTCTGTATCATCACTATATTTTTTCTTAATCAAAAATATTATTTCTCTGATAAAACAAAAAACAGAAAATAATACTGATAAAATTAAAAATATAAATCCATATATATAAGGAGGATTGCTGAACCAAAAATGGATTATAGAATTTAATCTAGTACCAAAATATGTTGACATTTCATTAGTTGGATATAATAAAACAGCCCATATTTGAGGAAAAGGAAAGTTTTTTAAACCTTCTCTAGTATTTAAAATCATCATAGTATTATGAAAACCATTTTGTATTTCTGATATTAAATATGGAAGGTATAATAAAAAAGATATAAATACTCCAATACCCCAAAATAATATATATTTTTTTGTATATTTAAATCTAACTACTAAATAAACTATCAAAGTTGAAGTAAAAGAAAAAAATGTTGCAAAATGAGATTGCCCCATTACGGCAAGAAAAGGAAATAATAATACTGCAGAAATTTTTTTAGTACTCTCATTTTTATTACCTATATATTCATACAATAACATATATGTAATAAAACTTAAAATCAAAACTAAACTAGGATTCCAAAAATCAGTTGTAGCTTTTAAAGTATATCCATTAAAAAATATAAAAATATAAGCAGCAACTGAAACCAAAAATCCAAATCTCTTATAAACCCAAAATACAAATATAAATAATATAAATATAGAAAAAGCCATATTTATAGCCCTTGCTGTATCTAAATTTAGATTTCCTAGTTTGTAAAAAAATACCATTATAATATAAAAAGCCCCCCCAGGTAATCTTGCCGTATTGTCATAACCTGCTAACGCTGTTGTACCTATAAATCTAGGCCCTGTAACAGGAACCTTTCCGCTATCATAATGTTTTAACATATCATAATATGCTATTACCTGATCATTATGAATTAATCTCTTAGGAAAAGTATAAAATTGCATATAAAAAGAAAATATTATAGCTATTATTAATAATATAAATAAAGGTAAATTTTTGATATTAAAAATAGTTTTCATAAAAAACTCCAAATTATAAATAAAATACTATTAAGGCTTCCTTAAAGGTTCTGTTCCATTATATTTATATAAATACAATACATTTCTATTCATATAATTATTTAATAGGATTGAATTATTATTTATATAATTTATATAATTAGAAATATATGCTTTAGGTTTAGAAACTATTGATAATTTATCTAGTAAAAAATAAATATTAGTAGAATTATCATTTTGTTTCCATATTTTTTCTGGGAAAAATGTTACAGCTATATCTCTATATATATTATTATCTGCAGCAGATTCTACCAAATTTATTTCATTTCCATTTGAATACTTATAAATATCATCTATAACTAATTCTATATTTTTAATGTTTCTTGGAATATGAAAAATTTTTATATATGAATAAAGTTCTGTAGAGACAGCAATTATATTCAAAAAAATAAGTAAAAAAAATGAATACAGAAGCTTATTATTATTTTCCAATTTTGATTTCCATTGTACAAATAATAAAATTATTGGTAAAAAAGATATGGAATATATACTATACTGATAATGAAATAATGCAGTTTTAGATTTTAATGTTAAACTACAAAAAATAGTCACAAATATAAAAATTAAATACAATTTAAACATCTCTATAATTATATATTCTGTATTATTTTTTAACATATATTTTTTATATACAAGTAAAGTCCTTATAAAACAATATATAGAAAATAAAACAGTAATTAATAAAAATAATATACCTAATATTCTAAAGTTATTATTTTCCCAAAAAAATATTATAGCATGTATTGTAGTTCCAAAAAAATTAGATATCTCATTAGTAGGAAACAGCAATAAAGCATATATTTGAGGAAATGAAAAACGTCCAAATTTAGAACTTAAATTTAAAGCCATTTTTAAATTTAAAAAATCATTATTAAACTCAGAAATCAAATACGGCAAATATTCTAAAAAAGAAATAAATACTCCTAAAACCCAATAAATTATATATTTTAATGTTCGTTTGTATTTTAATAATAAATAAACTATAATAGAAGGTATCATTGAATAAAATGTAAAAAAATGCCCTTGTGCCATAACAGCAAGTACAGGAAAAATTAATACAGCAGAAAGTTTTACTATATTTCTTCTTTTATCTTCTTCTGTATTATCAATATATTCAAATAAAAATATAAATAATAAAAAACTAAATATTAAAGTAAGATTAGGATTCCAAAAATCTGTAACTGCAATAACAAAATAACCATTACATAAAATTAACGGTGCAATAAAACCAAGTATAAAAAAACCAAATCTTTTATAGAACCAAAATAAAAAGATAAAAATAATA
>NZ_SJDU01000018.1 GCF_005518285.1 Brachyspira catarrhinii
TTCCTAAAAAACAAGAAGTTAAATTCGAGAAGAAGATAGAAATCGCATAAACGGTTAAAGCTACGATAATACTTCAATTTAAACTCATATTATTAGACGCATGCTCTTTAAAAAGCGCATGCGTTTTTTATTTTTCTTAAATTATTAAATCATAACTAATTAATTTTATTTCTTATATATTCAATTTGAGCTTTAACCGACTCTGGGGCGGGTCCGCCTTCGACTTTTCTTTGCATAACGCAAGTTTCAAGGTTTATCGCTTCGAATATATCTTCTTCAAATTTATTGGAAAATTCTTTATATTTTTCAATCGGCAAAGTTTCGAGAGTTAAATTATTTTCGATGCATAATCTGATAATCTCTCCCGTGATTTTATAAGCGTCTCTGAAAGGCATTCCTTTTTTAACCAAATAATCGGCACAGTCTGTGGCGTTAATAAAACCTTTCGCCGCAGCTTCTCTCATATTTTCTGGAAATATAGTCATAGTTTCAATCATAGGAATAAAAGCGTTTAGAGAAAGTTTAACCGTATCGATAGCGTCAAAAATAGCCTCTTTATCTTCCTGCATATCTTTATTGTAGGCAAGCGGAAGCCCTTTCATCATTATAAGAAGAGTATTCAAATCTCCGTAAACTCTTCCCGTTTTTCCTCTGATTAATTCCGTAATATCGGGATTCTTTTTTTGAGGCATGATGGACGAACCCGTAGAATAAGCATCGTCAAGTTCTATAAATTTAAACTCCCAAGAATCCCACAAAATTATCTCTTCGGAAAATCTTGAAAGATGCATCATTAATATCGATAAATCGGAAGCCAGCTCTATACAAAAATCTCTGTCCGAAACGGCATCGAGAGAGTTTTGAGTAATTTCGTCAAATCCGAGCGCATCGCAAACCATCCTCCTGTTTATAGGATAAGTCGTGGACGCCAAAGCACCGCTCCCCAAAGGCATAATATTTATTCTTTTATAAGCGTCTTTAAGCCTTTCCAAATCTCTTAAAAACATTTGCGAATAAGCCATAATATGATGAGCGAATGTTATCGGCTGGGCGCGTTGCAAATGAGTATAACCCGCCATAACGGTTTGAAGATTTTTTTCAGACAAATCGGTTAAAACTGTTATCAATTTTTTTATTAGGCTTTCGATTTCTTTAACTTCTTTTTTCAAATACATTCTTATATCGAGAGCCACTTGGTCGTTTCTCGAGCGCGCGGTGTGAAGTCGTTTTCCCGTATCGTCCAATCTCTTTGTAAGTTCTGTTTCTATAAAAGAATGAATATCTTCGGCATTAAAATCGAATTCCAATTTTCCGCTTTCTATATCGGCGAGTATTCCTTTTAATCCTTCGACTATAGCCTTGCTTTCTTCCAAATCAATTATATTGCATTCGCCAAGCATAGTTGCATGAGCGATAGAGCCTTCGATATCTTCTCTATACATTCTCGCATCGAACGAAATCGAAGAATTAAAATCGTTTACTCTTTTGTCGGTTTCTTTTGTAAATCTTCCCGCCCAGATTTTTTTATTATTCATTATTATTTTTTACTTTTGTTTTTATTCTTTATCTTTTTTTCCATATTTGCGCGAACTTTTACTGGAAGCCCGAAAAGATTAATAAATCCTACCGCGTCCGCTTGATTATATACATTGTCTTCTCCGAATGTTACAACCTCTTCATCATGAAGCGAATAAGGAGATTTTACGCCTGCGTTTATTATATTTCCTTTATAAAGTTTGAGTTTAACTTCTCCAGTAACGGTTTTTTGAGTTTCGGTAAAAAACGCGCTCATTGCCTCTCTTAAAGGAGTAAACCATTGTCCGTTATAAACTATGTCGGCAAATTTAATAGCCAAATGCTGTTTGACTCTTAAAGTTTCTTTATCGAGAGTAATGCTTTCAAGGACTTCATGAGCATGATATAAAATTGTTCCGCCTGGAGTTTCGTAAATTCCTCTCGACTTCATTCCTACAAGACGATTTTCAACGATGTCGACAATTCCGATTCCGTTTTTTCCGCCGATTTTATTCAAAGCCTCCACCATTTCGACTCCGTTAAGTTTTTTACCGTTAAGAGTCGTTGGAATTCCTTTTTCAAAACCAATCGTTATATAAGTCGGTTTATCGGGAGCTTGAATTGGAGAGACGCCCATTTCAAGAAAATTTTTCTTTTCGTATTGCGGTTCGTTCGCGGGATTTTCCAAATCGAGTCCTTCATGAGAGAGATGCCATAAATTTTTATCTTTAGAATAATTCGTTTCTCTATTTATTTTTAGCGGAATATTATGAGATTCCGCGTATTCTATTTCCTGCTCTCGAGATTTTATATCCCAAACTCTCCAAGGAGCGATAATATCCAAATCGGGAGCGAAAGACTTGAAAGCGAGTTCGAATCTCACTTGGTCGTTTCCCTTTCCAGTGGCTCCATGACATAGAGCGTCCGCTTTTTCTTTAATCGCTATTTCCGCAATTCTTTTTGCGATTATAGGACGAGCGAAAGAAGTTCCGAGCAAATATTTATTTTCGTAAACCGCTCCAGCCTGAAGAGTTGGATAAACATATTTTTGAATAAACTCTTCTTTTAAATCTTCTATATAAAGTTTGGATGCGCCCGTTTTTATAGCTTTTTCTTTAAGTCCGTCAAGTTCCGTTCCCTGTCCGACATCTACCGAAACCGCTATAACTTCGCAATTATCGTAATTTTCTTTAAGCCATGGAATTATAACGGAAGTGTCGAGTCCGCCAGAATAAGCCAAAACCACTTTTTTAATTTTTTTTGACATAATTATTTCCCCTAATAAGTTTTTATTTTAAAATTAACTCTATTATTATATAATATAAATTTATAAAATCAATTATCATATCAAGTTACCGAAGCGATTGTGAAATTCATAGATTCAATAACTTTAAGTAAAGCGTAAGCCGTATCGAGCGAGGTTAAGCATGGAATATTATTTTCCGCTGTCGCTCTTCGTAATTTCAAACTGTCGGTATGATTTTGATTGTCGCTTTCTATCGTATTTACTACATAATCTACTTTTCCAAATCTTATAATATCGATTATATTTTCAAATTTACTTTCGTAGATTTTTGAAACTTCTTTAACATATAAATCGTTTCCTCTTAAAAAATCCGCAGTCCCTTTAGTGGCATAAATTCCGTATCCGATTGCAAAAAATCTTTTTGCCAAATCTAACGCTTCTTTTTTATGATTATCCGATATTGTAAGCAAGATATTTCCATGAAGGGGAATTCTCATTCCGCTTGCAACCAAAGCCTTATATAAAGCCTTTTCAAAATTAATATCGAATCCCAAAGCTTCGCCCGTGCTTTTCATTTCGGGACCGAGTAAAGTGTCAACGCTCGTAAGTTTCGCAAAAGAAAAAACGGGAGCTTTAACAAAAACTTTATCTCTTTCTTTCAAATACAAATTTTTATAACCTTGTTCTTTGAGAGATTTTCCCAATATGCACATAGTCGCAATATTCGCCATTTGTATATTTGTTATCTTGCTTAAAAACGGAACGGTTCTACTGCTTCTTGGATTTACCTCCAACACATAAACATTTTCGTTTCTATCGACTATAAATTGTATATTGTAAAGCCCGATAAAATTGAAACCTTTTCCGATTCTTCCCGTGTATTCTATTATTTTGTCTTTAACTTTTTTTGAAATAGTTTGAGTCGGATAAACGCTTATAGAATCGCCCGAATGTATTCCCGCTCTTTCCACATGTTCCATAATACCCGGGATAAATATATTGTTTTTGCTGTCCGCTATCGCGTCCGTTTCGACTTCTTTGCCGATTATATATTTGTCTATAAGTATAGGAGCTTTATTGCTTATCTCTTTAACCGCGCTCGCCATATATTTTTTTAACGCTTCATCGTTATTTACTATTTCCATAGCGCGTCCGCCCAAAACATAACTCGGACGAACCAAAACGGGATAGCCGATTTTTTGAGCTATTATAAGCGCTTCTTTCACTGTAAAAGCCGTCTCTCCCATCGGTTGAGGAATATTCAATTTTTTAAGTGTCTTTTCAAATTCATGTCTGTCTTCCGCTTTATTAATATTTTCAAGCGAAGTTCCAAGAATTTTTACATTATGTTGAACCAATTTTTCCGCCAAATTAATCGCCGTTTGTCCGCCGAATTGAACTATAACGCCTATAGGTTTTTCAAGTTCTATTATATGCATCACATCTTCAATAGTTAGAGGCTCGAAATAAAGTTTATCTGAAATTGAAAAATCCGTTGATACGGTTTCGGGATTATTATTTATTACAATCGCCTCGTATCCCGCTTTTCTGATAGTCATAACCGAGTGAACGGTAGAATAATCGAATTCTATTCCCTGTCCTATCCTTATCGGTCCCGCCCCTAAAACTATAACGCTTTCTCTTTCGCTTTTATGAGATTCGTTTTCCGTTTCGTAAGTGGAATAAAAATAAGGAGTTTCGCTTTCAAATTCTCCCGCGCATGTATCGACCATTTTATAAACGGGAATTATATTGTTTTTTATTCTCAAATCGTAAATTTCTTTTTCTTCGACATTCCAATTTCTCGCTATATATCCGTCCGAAAATCCATGTTTTTTGCATTCTTTCAAAACTTCGATGTTCATAATATTCGATTTTAATTTTTTTTCCAAATCGATTATATTTTTTATATAATTTAAAAAGAATCTGTCGATACGCGTTATTTTAATGATATTCTCTAAACCTTCGCCTCTTCTTATAAGTTCGGCTATTATAAACATTCTTAAATCGTCTCTTCGCTCTATTCTCTCCCATAATTTTTTTGTCGTATATTCGGACAAATCTTTATTTTCTATATGGTCGCATTTTATTTCAAGCGAACGAACGGCTTTCAAAAAAGATTCTTCAAAATTTCTTCCAATGCTCATAACCTCGCCCGTAGCTTTCATTTGAGTCCCAAGCTGTCTGTCGGCGTTTGGAAATTTATCGAATGGAAGACGCGGAAATTTTGTAACTATATAATCAATCGAAGGCTCGAAACATGCGAAGCTTTTTTTTGTAATCGGATTAAGTATTTCGTCCAAAGTCATTCCAACGGCTATTTTTGCGCTTATTTTTGCAATCGGATAACCCGTAGCCTTGCTTGCAAGCGCACTCGAACGCGAAACTCTCGGATTAACTTCTATAATATAATAATTAAAACTATTCGGGTCGAGAGCTATTTGAACATTACAGCCTCCGCAAATTTTCAATGCTCTTATTATTTTTAAACTTGCGTTTCTTAAAGTTTGATTTTCCACATCGCTTAAAGTTTGACAAGGAGCGACAACTATGCTATCTCCCGTATGTATTCCCACAGGGTCGACATTTTCCATATTGCATACCACTATAGCGTTATCGTTATTGTCTCGCATCACTTCGTATTCTATTTCTTTATAACCCGCGATACTTTTTTCAACCAAACATTCTCCAACGGGGCTAATTTTTAATCCCGTTTCGCAGATTTCAATAAGTTCTTTTTCGTTTCTGGCAAATCCTCCTCCCGTGCCTCCGAGCGTGTAGGCGGGGCGAACTACCAAATGATAACCGATTTTATTTGCAAATTCCAAAGCTTCTTCGACTTTACGAATTATGACGCTTTCTGGGACGGGTTCGTTTATTTTATTCATCAATTCTTTGAAAAGCTGTCTGTCTTCGGCACAATTAATGGCGTTCAAATCCGTTCCTAAAATTTCAATATTATTTTCTTTTAAGATTCCCGAGTTTGCAAGTTCAACGACTAAATTGAGTCCCGTTTGTCCTCCCAACGAGCCTAAAATCGCTTGAGGACGCTCTTTATAAATTATTCTTTTTGCAAAATCGAAATTTATCGGCTCTATATATATTTTGTCGGCGATTGCGCTGTCCGTCATTATTGTCGCGGGATTAGAATTGATTAAAACGACTTGATAGCCTTCTTCTTTAAGAGATTGGCATGCTTGAGTTCCCGCATAATCGAATTCCGCCGCCTGTCCTATAACTATAGGTCCCGAGCCTATAACCAATATTTTTTCTATATCGCTTCTTTTAGGCATTTTTAATCCTCTTATTATTTTTATTCATTAAATTAATAAAGTCATCGAATAAATATTTACAATCTTCGGGACCGGGACTCGCTTCGGGATGATATTGAACGGAAAAGACTGGATATTTTTTATGTTTCACTCCCTCGCAACTTCCGTCATTTAAAGATATATGAGTCAATATTAAATTCGTTTTACTTAAACTTTCTATTTCTACGGCAAAACTATGATTTTGACTCGTTATCGCCACTTTATTTGTAGCCAAATCTTTTACGGGATGATTTCCGCCTCTATGCCCGAATCTCAATTTTATCGTGTTGGCTCCGCAGGCTAAACTTATAATTTGATGTCCCAAACAGATTCCGAATATTGGGATTTTTCCGATTAATTTTTTAACTATTTTTATAGACTCGGGAATATCTTTTGGATTGCCCGGTCCGTTTGAAAGCATTATTCCGTCTGGATTTAAATTAAGTATTTCTTCGGCGGAAGTGTCGTAAGGAACAACCGTCAAATCGCAATTTCTTTTACTTAACTCTCTTATTATTCCAAGTTTCGCTCCGTAATCGATTAAAACTACTTTTTTTCCTTTGTTTGGTATCGGATAGGCTTTTTGCGTGGAAACTCTTTTTACATAATCTCTCGCGTAGGGAGTATTTTTTAACATTTCTACTATTTCGTCTTTATTTTCCAAAGTGTCGGACATTATCGCTTTTATAGTTCCAATCTCTCTTATTTTTTTCGTTATCGCTCTCGTGTCGATTTTTTCGATTCCAGCTATTCCTTTAAGTTTAAGAAAATCGTCCAAATTATATATGCTTCTAAAATTATTCGGTTCTTTGCAAGCCTCTTTGACTACAAAACCGAATATTGCGGGATTCAAACTTTCAAAATCGTCTCTGTTTATTCCATAATTTCCAATTAAGGGATAAGTCATAACGGCTATTTGTCCGCAGTATGACAAGTCCGATAATGTTTCCTGATAGCCCGTCATCGAAGTATTGAAGACAATTTCTCCGATTCTAAAATTATCCGAACCGAAACCTTCGCCTTCGTAATGACTTCCGTCTTCGAGTATTAAATATCTTTTCAATTTCTTCTTCCTAATTTTTTACTTTATATTTTATAATTTTTATTTATTTTATAAATTAAAAAAAAGATTGACAATTAATGAAAACATTAATTTATCAATCTTATTATCTTTCGACTTTAGTTTTTTATTAATATTATTATAAATCATTTTAACGACTTTTTATTTTTTGTTTCGGTTAAGTATAATATATATATGATTTTATTGCAATAATTTTTTATATATTTCCAATAGTCGCTACCATAACGGCTTTAATAGTATGCATTCTATTTTCTGCTTCGTCAAACACTTTAGAATATTTGCTTAAAAATACTTCGTTTGTTACTTCCATTTCTTTGAGTCCGAATTTTTTATGAATATCTATTGCGGTAGCGGTATTTAAATCATGAAACGAAGGCAAACAATGTAAGAAAATAACATCGGGATTATTTGTCTTTTTTATCATATCCATATTTACCTGATAAGGTTTGAGTAATTTTATACGCTCTTCAAACATAGCTTCTTCTCCCATCGAAACCCAAACATCAGTATAAATAACGTCCGCATTTTTCACATCGTCTACATTTTCGCTAAAATTAATAGAAGCTCCCGTATCTTTAGCCACATCTTTCATTTCTTTTATAAGCGAATCGGAACTCCATAATTCTTTAGGAGCGATACTCCAAAATTCCATTCCCATTTTAGCCGCTCCAATCATAAGAGAATTACCCATATTATTTCTGGCATCTCCCACATAGACAAATTTAACTTTGTTGAATGGTTTTGGAACATATTCTTTTACGGTTAAGAAGTCCGCTAATATTTGCGTAGGATGATATAAATCTGTTAGTCCATTCCACACTGGAACTCCAGAATATTTAGCCAAAGCCTCTACTGTTTCTTGTTTAAAACCTCTAAATTCTATTCCGTCATAGAATCTACCTAATACTTTAGCCGTATCTTCAATAGATTCCTTTTTTCCCATTTGGCTATCGTTTGAACCTAAAAAAGTTACGCAACCGCCTTCATCCATCGTGGCGACTTCAAAAGCGCATCTCGTTCTTGTGGAAGTTTTTTCAAATAGAAGGACAATATTTTTTCCATCCAATAAATTTCCTTTTATTCCCGCTCTTTTTTTAGTCTTCAAATCGGACGCTAAATTAAGCAAATAATGAATTTCATCTGGAGTAAAATCTTTAAGCGTTAAAAAACTTCTTCCTTTTAAATTTACAGGCATTTTTAATCTCCTATGTTATTCTTAATTTTCAATAAAAGTTTTTATTATATTAAATATTATATTTTAGTAAATAGTAAGTCAATAGAAATAAAATTATTAAATTAAAAAATTTACAATAATAAAAAACCGTCCATATACTTATAAAAATATGTGGACGGTTATTTTTTTCTAATATTAATTATTCAAATACCGTTTGCTCTTCCACTTCGGTTTGCAAAGCTTTTAAAGCTCTTTCAACCATTTTTCGTCTTATTTTTTTGCTGGTTTCCTCGCCTAAAGGAGGATTACCTAAAGGATAAGGAATACCAACGCCCGGAATAATTCTATTAGCTCCGATAGTTAATGATATAGGAACTACGGTTGCAATATGAACTACAGGAATTCCAGCTCGTTCAATTTCTTTTACCATCGTTGCGCCGCAACGAGTGCAAGTTCCTCAGGTTGAAGTCAATATAACGGCTTGAACTCCGTCAGCCAATAATTTTGGAACAAAATCTTCTCCGAAATGTTTCGCATTACCCGTTGATGTTCCCGTTCCAGTGGTAGTTATAAAATAATCGGCTAACTCTCCTATACCGCCTTCAGCCTCTATCTCTCTCATAACATCTAAAGGTATAACCAAATTAGGATTTTTCAAAACAAAAGCTCTGTCATATCCTCCATGAACTGTCATAAACTCCTTAGGGTCCATAGCTTTTTTACCTTTGATGCTATAAACTCCATATTTAGTGGCGCTTGAACTTTCTATTCTATCTGGATTACCTACGGGAACTATGCCTCCAGAAGTAACGAAAGCTACTTTTGTTTTTGTAATATCTTTTATAGCTTTTGCAGGAGCGACTTTATCAAAATAAGGCATAGGGTATTCGGTTTCAACTTTTTCGCCTTTTATTTTTCTTACCAATAAATCAACGGCTCTCGTAGAACCTCTAACTTCATTGAAGTAATTAACCCTTATTCCTCTTTCAAAATATCCTTCAACCGAAGGAGCTAAAATCTCTTCACCATTAACTAATTTTTTAGATAATGCGGCGACTTTAGGAATTGTATTTCGCATATCTGCGGCGGAATCCTTCGTTTCTATTATATATAAATCCTTACGATACATATCAACGCCCGGATTTTCCTTATACATAGCCGTAATAACGGGGATTTTAAAATGTTCCTCAACGGCTACGCAAATTCCTCCGCAAGCGACTCCATAACGACCTGCATTGAAAGCTGGACCCGCTATAAATAAATCTGGTTTAAATTCTTCCATCATTTTTATTATAGTGGTTTTAGCCTCTTCAAGATGTTCTCCAAAATAATTATCTCCGCATATAACGGTTGCTACTATTTCATAATCATCTCCAAGACTTTTTTCTAAAGCGGCGCCTGGTCCTATTTTTTCTTTTCTAATTTCAGGCGGAATACCTGCTTTTTCTTCTCCGCCTATTCCAGCAAAAAACTGATTCATATAATGAATAACTTTTTTCTTACCCATATTAAATATTCTCCTTAAAATCGTTTATTAACTTTAATTAATAACCTCTGGCTGCAAGCTTATTAAAACCGTTGGCAATAGTAGAAGCTATTATTATTTGCAATTCAGCTTCTATAGTTCCGTCTGGCTTTAAGCTGCCTTCATATCCGCCAATCATCGTTTCTACAAAATCTAATGTTCCTATAACCTTATCCATTTTTGGAAAGTTTATAATTACATTACCATTACCGCAAGAAACTAAAGTATCGGCTTCGGTAGTTATATCCGCAAGAGATTGGGATTTTCCGTCTCTGCCAGGGAACTCGTCCGTAATAAGAACTACTTTAATTCCTTTTTGAGCTACCTTTTTGCAATTCATCATTAAATCCGTATCTGGATTACCGTATCCTTCTTCTGTAATTATTATGCCATCCAAACATAAGAATTCAGCCAATTTAGCTACCATATCGGAAGACCTTTCTTTATCGGCTAAAAATACATTTTCATTTGTAAGTATAACGCCTATAAAGTTTAAGTCCTTTCCATGTCTCTTATATAAATCTTCTATTACGGGATTATGAAAATGGTGATATGTGGTAACTTTATCGCAAGGAGCTACACAGTTTCCGCTTACTATAGCGCCGTCCATAATTTCGGTAGGATACATAAAAGTAGGAACTATCTGTTTGGCATCGACTCCATAATAATATGTATCATGTAGTAAACCTTGCGATTGCAACATATGAACATATCCAACTTTAGGTAGATTAGGATATTGCGCTATTTGTTCCGCCAAAGGTTTTGTTTCATAGGTTACTATTTCATCTGGTTTCAATTCTTTTGCCACCTCGCCTATTAAAGCCGCAACTTTAAGCCCCGCTAATCTTCCCGCTTCTTCATAACTATGCGTTTCTAACCCCTCTTTAGGTTCGATAACTACGCATACATTATTTGTTTCGGAAAAAGGAGTATATTTAGCCGCAGGTCCAGACATATCTATAATACCCTCTTGAAATCCAACTATACGCCCGCAAGTAACGACACATGCTCCTACTAAAGCATGAGTTCTTCCGCTACCGACTTCTTTTACTTTGTTTATTACGCCAGGAAATATACCTCCGCCTCCGCTCACCTTCACTCGAGGCTCTATAACATCCTTTACTGGAGCTATACGAACGGATTCGCCTGGTCTGGCGAGTTCAACTTTTGCCGAAATAATTCTATCGTCTTGAAGCACGAGTTCTTCTATTTCTTTAGCGCAAACATAAAGAACTCCGTTTTCAACTTTCATCTTATCGGCAAACTGAACATCCTTAATGAAAATTTTACCAAGTTCTAGTTTCATCAACTATTCCTCCATTAAATATTTTTTATATTATTTTTATTTTTAATTCTCATAATACTTCTTATAAGCATTATAAAGAATAATAAAAATCCAACATAACCGTTTAATACATAAACTATGTTCACCAATCTGTCAAAAGGAATTTTTAATCCTATAAAACATCCAACAGCCGCTAATATAACAGTTACTATTTTAAATTTACTGCTGCTATCGTCACTAATAACTCTCGAAGAAGCAGTCCACAATAGAGGCACAGCCGTAGTATATATTCCTCCTATTACAATAACGGAAAAAACAGTTGCGAATATTGGGCTTATTTTAGAAGCCAAAATTAAGGAAGGTATTTGACTATTTGCTACTTCGTTTATATGAGCCAATAAACCCAAAGCCACTATAATAACCGCAATTGAGAAGCCCAATGTTCCAAAAATTACGCCAAACACTCCTTCTTTTTTACTATTAGCTTGTTTACCTAAAGCCGCTACAAAAGCCGTAAGCCAAAGCATACAAAACCCTATATAAGAAGCTGAAGAAAAAAACCAATTAGTAGAGGCTTTAGTTTTTTGAAGTTCTCCAACAATTCTATTACCTTCGGTTAATTCGTTAAAATTTGTCGCTATTCCATATATGCCTAAACATATAGATATAATACAAATTATAGGTCCTAATTTTCCCAAAACTTTTACTATATTCTTAAGCCCGAATGCAACCGTTACCCCAGATAATATTGCCATAACAATAGCTCCAATTACTTCTGAAATTCCATATTGCTGTTTCATAGTCGCTCCCGCTCCAGCTATCATAACAAAATATGACATATATATAAACAAAGTTGAAAAATAATCAAAAAAAGTTCCTATATATTTTCCGCCATAATATTTATATACATCGTTGGGTTTTTCAAAAGTATTATCGTATCCTACGAGTATAAAGCTTGAACACACATAAAGAAATACTATAAACATAACTAATGTTCCGGCTATTC
This sequence comes from Brachyspira catarrhinii, assembly GCF_005518285.1. GTDB lineage: Bacteria > Spirochaetota > Brachyspiria > Brachyspirales > Brachyspiraceae > Brachyspira > Brachyspira catarrhinii. Next base: position 12,144 of record NZ_SJDU01000018.1, read on the forward strand.
CCCAAAAACCGTATGCCGTAAAATATTGCAATACTTCTTGCCCTGTGGCAAATCCCGAACCGATTAGAAACGCTATAATACTTCCGCCAAACATTATAACATTATTAATTGAAATTTTTTTGTCTGTAGGCATTTTATCCTCCTATGTTTAAAAAATTTTGAATTTATTAAATAACAATCGCATACGAATATACGATTTATTATTTTGCGAATTTTGATTAGAGGATAAATTAAAATATCCCAATATTTTGACAACTTTGTAGATATATAATTTTTGAAAAAGTTTAAAGTTCTTACATGTTGACTGTTGACTGTTGACTGTTGACTGTTGACTGTTGACTGTTGACTGTTGACTGTTGGTATCAACAAAATCGTTATTATAAATTGTGTAAACATATAATAACGATTTTAACATGAAACGGGAAAAATATCAAGTGTTTTTTTATATAAAATTCAAAAAAATTTAAAAAACAATATCACCGCCACTCCCAAATAATGAATGGGTTTTTAAGGAGCATTTTTACTAAAACATGAAGATATTAATGATAAATCCACAGTCTTAAAATTATTTTTTATGCTTTCAGTCCAATTAGTAATATCTCTATTCTTTATAAATTTATTATAATTATCAATCGCATTTTCTATCATTAAAATGTCGTCAAAATTTGCTTCGTTGTTTTTCTTTATTAAAAGAATCGATTTATAAGGAGTTTGATTGGATTTTAGACTACCGCTCATAGGATGAGTTAAAAGTTTATAACCCAAATGTAATAAATCTCTCGTTTTGATAAGGACATTATATATAGTTTCAGAATCTATAAATTCTATATTATAATTTTCTTTATATTTTATAAATACCTTACTATTATTCGTAACTATTAGTATGTCTTTATTATTTAACAATTTAATTTCCTAAAAAATTTATTTATTAATATTTTAATTATAAAGTTATTATAGTCAATATAAAAATATTGTATATTAATTGCTTTTTATAATAAACATCTTATAATTTAATTATATTAATAAAATAGGAGTTAATTATGAATTACGATATTATTAAAAATACTATATATGAAATATCAAAACAGAATATTAATAATTCTACCGAAGAGATATTAAATATAAACGAATATAAATTTTATAAAAAAACTACGGCTCTTATGATAGCCTCGTATTTTGGACTTAACGATATAGTAAAAGAATTAATCGAAGATAAAGCCGATATAAACGCTCAAGATATAAACGGTAAAAGTTCAATATTTTTTGCAATAGAAAGAGATAATATTGAAACTCTGAATACATTAATTGAAAATAAAGCAAATGTAAATATACAAGATAGCAAAGGCATAACTCCACTTATATGGGCATCGGGAAACGGAAAAACGGAAGCCGTAAAAATATTGCTTAAAAATAAAGCGGATATAAATATAAAGAATACTTATGGAGAAAAAGCGATTATATGGGCTTTATCTTCGATTAATTCTTTTACTATATC
>NZ_SJDU01000180.1 GCF_005518285.1 Brachyspira catarrhinii
TAAAGCTTCGCCTCTTTCGATTCCTAATTTTTCAAGCAGTTTGACGGCATAACTATTATTGCATGACATTTGAGTGCTTGCATGCATTGGAATATTTAAATCGTTTCTCACAATATCTATTATTCCCAAATCCTGAACTATAATCGCATCCGCTCCCATGTTGTTTAGATTTTTGATTAACGGGATGACTTTATCTATTTCATCGTTATAAACTAGAGTATTAACAGTGATATAAGTTTTAACATTTCTTAATTTTGCAAATTTAATCGCGTTTTCTATTGTTTTATCGTCAAAGTTTTCCGCCGCATATTCCCTCGCGTTGAAACTTTTAGCTCCGAAATAAACGGCGTCCGCTCCACCGTTGATAGCGGCTTTGAGTCCTCTTTCGTCTCCTACGGGCGATAGGAGTTCTATTTTATCGTTTTTATTCATTTGTTAATAATAGCATATAAATAAACGAATACAAGTAATTTATTTAATGATAAATTTTTTTGTATTAATTTGAAATATAATTTTTTGTAACTTGGTTTTTAGGATTTGAAAATATATCTTCGGTTTTTCCTCTTTCTATTATTTTTCCATTATACATAAATATAGTGTTATCGGATATTTTTTTAGCCTGACTTATATTATGAGTAACTATGATTATGGTATATTTATCTTTAAGTTTTATCAAAGTTTCTTCTATTTTTTCAGAATTAATAATATCCAAAGAAGAACAAGGTTCGTCTAATAATAAAATATTAGGCTCAACGCTTAAACTTCTCGCTAAACAAAGTCGCTGTTTCTGTCCTCCGCTTAATTTTAATGCCGAAGTATTTAACTTATCTTTTATCTCGTCATATAAATTAACCGTTTTTAAAATATCTATTACTTTGTTTTCTAAATATTTTTTATTATATCCGTAATATTTTAACGCATAACTTATATTTTTATAAATTGATAACGGAAAAGGAGTGGGATTTTGAAAAACCATGCCTATATTTTTTCTTAAAATTTCTATCGGAATATTGTCGGTATCAACGCCGTCAAATTCTATATTTCCGATTATGCGAGAATTATTTTCCTCTAAAATTATTTTATTTATAGTTTTTAATAGCGTAGTTTTTCCGCATCCGCTTGGACCTATTATTGAAGTTATTTTATTCCTTTCAAATTCTATATTAATATTATCGAGTATTTTTTTATCATCGTAAAAAACATTTATATTTATGAGTTTTAAAATATTATTCATTGTCGCTATCCGTTTTATATTTTTTATTATTTATTAATTTACAAAATAATGAAATTAGATTAAGTATCAATACTATAGATAATAAAATAAAAGCGGTAGCGTAAGCGTTTTTCTCGGATATTCCTTGAGTAAGCAAAATATACAAATGGTAAGGAAGAACCATTGAAGGTTTAAATATTGAACTAACAACGGGAGAGTTAATAACCGCTCCAGTAAATATTAAAGGCGCCGTAGCTCCTATTGCAAGCGAGTTGGCAAGCGTTATTATAGATATAATTTCAGCTCGCGCTTCTTTTAAAACTATTTTTCTTATAGTGTATGATTTGCTTATGCCTAAAGAATAAGAACTATAGACTATATTAAAATCAAATTCATTTAATGCTTTTTTAACTCTTATCGATATAAACGGTAGAATCATTATAGATTGAGTTATCGACATTGATAATATAGATTTGCCGAAACCCATATATAATACCAATACGGAATAACCAAAAAGTCCTAATACTATTGAAGGTATTCCAGCTATGCATTGAAAGATTATATCAAAAATATTATTGATAAATTTATTTTTATTATAAAAAACCAAATATATGGCAGAAGATATTCCAAATATAGAAGATATTATGCAGGATATAAAAGTCGTATATAAGCTTCCAACTATTGCTGGAAATATTCCGCCTTCCTTTCCTAATATGATTCCAGATGGATTAGAAAAAATAAAATCTGCATTTATTGAATGAGCGCCTTTGAAAAATATAAAAATAAATATAAACGCTATAGTAAAAATTATAACGATAAAACTTATTATAGCCCATATTTTTATAATATATTTCATAATATTATCCATTTATCAAATTATTTAATTTTCTAACTTAAGCAAATATTTTCGCAAGAAATAAACCGCTATATTTATTATAGACAGAGACAACATTAATATAGCTCCGCTTGCAAATAAAGCGCTATAATGCAAACTTTTAACTTCAGCCGTTCCTATTTCTAAAGCTATAAGAGACGCTATAGTTTCCGCTTTTCCAAGTAATTTAGGAAATACAAGCGAATTGCCTATAACCATCATAACCGCCATAGTCTCTCCCATAGCCCTCGACACGGATAAAATAAAACCTACCAAAATAGCGTTTTTAGAACTTGGCAAAATTAAATTTAATATCATATGCCATTTATCCACTCCGAGAGTAAGAGATATATCTTTATATTTTTTATTAATAAGAATCATACTTTCGCCAACGGTAGAAGCTATAAACGGAACAATCATAAAAGATAATAATAAACTTGCAGCTAAAACAGATTCTCCCGCAGGCATAGATAATTTTTCAAAGAATTTAACTATAATAACCAAACCTATGAAACCGTATATGACGGAAGGAATAGCCACTATTAAATCCATAATTGGCATAATAAAAAATCGGACGGACTTATTTGCTATAAATACTATAAAAATACTAAAACCTATTCCTATAAATAAACTTATGAAAGTCGATAAAAAAGCGGTATATAAAGTGGCAATAACTATATTAAATATGCCGTAACTTTCTACTAAATTTTTACTTGATACAAAAGTTAAAGGATGCCATACTTTTCCAAATATAAAATTTAATATTCCTATTTTATTAAATAATGGAATACTCTCTTTTATTATAAAGAATATTATAAAAGCAAGTAAAATTATACATACAAAAGAAAATAATTTTATTAATAAAGAAAAAACTATTTCATTGCTTTTATTTATTAAGCTCTTATTACGAATAAAATTTAAGTATTCCATTAAAATATAATTTTCTATTTAAATTAACTAAATTAAATTTAAATTACTCTACGGCTATATAACCGTTTTCATCGACTATTTGTTTGCCTAAATCTGAAAATATATAATTAACAAATTCTTGTTCATTTTCAGCTAACTCGGAATTTTTTATAAACATTAAAGGTCTTTGAATTTTATAGCTTCCGTTTAATATATTTTCTTTAGTAGGCTCTATTCCGTCTACTTTTAAAGCGAATAATTTATCTTTATTTTGATTATAAACTCCATAAGAAGCGTATCCTATAGCGTTTTCGTTTTCGGCTATTCTTGTTCCTAAAGCCCCCATAGACGGAGATTGTATAGCGTTAGCCGATATTTGAGTCTCTCCCATAATAGATTCTTGAAAAACCTCGTAAGCTCCTCCGCTTAAATCTCTTATTACTACCACTATTTCTTTTTGAGGCAAAGAAGAGTCGACATCGCTCCAATATTTATATTCCCCAGAAAAAATATTTCTTATAGTTTCAGTATCCAAGCTATCTTTTATTTTTACAATAGGATTATTCGCATTAACAGAAACAGTTAAAGCATCGTATGCAACCATAAACTCTTTATAATTTTCCATTCTTTCTTTTTCGCTGTCTCTTATTTTTCTTGCAAGCATTCCAAAATTAGCAGTATTATCCATAATGCTTTTTACTCCCGCTCCAGAACCCGCGGATGCTACGAATATTGAGATTTTTTCATTTGGCAAATTGGAATTAACTTTGTCCCAAGTTCCGTATTCTTCCATAAACTTATTTCCTATGGAAGCTATTATCGGAGCTAAAGAGGAAGAACCGTCAAATGAAATCTCCGATTTAAAATCTGAAGAAGATTTTTGTTTGCCACTGCATCCACAAAAAATAGATAGCGGCAAAATAGGTAGTAATAAAATAATTAATTTTGTCATTGCTTTCTCCTTGTTTTTTATATTATTTTTTAATTATTTTTCGTTGTATTTTAACATTTATAAAATATAAATCAACAGATTTTTATATTCTATTATCATATTGACAAATTTATAATAATATTTTATATATTTATTGATTGAAATTAATTAAATATAAAATAAAAAATAAATCTCTATGAAGAAACTATTGATTATAATAACTCTACTAATAATAGCCGTGAGTAATAAAGTTAATCCAATCCGTATCAACTCCATACATACCGAATACGCTTGCGCTTGCCATAGTAAGCAAAGCCATTGTTGTTAAAAAAATTTTTTTAACGAATTTAAAAGAAATCTTAAGGGAAGCGGGGCAAGTTAAAGCTCAAAGTATTTACCAAATAGCCTATGTTTATCATAGGCTATATTTTATTAACGGTAAATTATCGAAAATAAAATTAGCAAATAAAAAGCATGCGTTAGCTTTTATACCAAATAAAATAAGTCGTATATTTTTTAGCGCCCTTGCTAAAAAAAGTATCAATTCAAATCAAGGAGGAATATATTTTAAATTAAAAACTAAAAATTAAAACAAATAAGTTATTAAGGGGTAGACAATGTTAAAAAATAAGGAAAGTATAAAAAATG
>NZ_SJDU01000181.1 GCF_005518285.1 Brachyspira catarrhinii
TATTATAATTTTTAATCAAACACCTCAATTTATAACTTCATATAAAAAGTTATCAACCTATATATATCATTAAATTCTAAACAAGGGCTAACAGCCCGCGTCATAAATTTAATAAAAATTTTTTTGCTTCTTTTTTTGAAAAAAGAAGTATAAAGCATACCAGTAATATACAGCTATACCTCAAGATTGTAAATGCTTTTTTTTCTTTTGTGCTACAAAAGAAATGCCATTTTCGCGTAGCGTGTCCAAGCAAAGCGAGGACATAAGGTTCTTTTTTTGGGCAAGCAAAAAAAGAACAAGTAAAAGTTTGCCTTCTTTCCAAAGAACTAACCCTCAATAATCTTTATTTCTTCATCACTCAACCCATAGAGCGAATAAACAATCTCGTCAATATTTTTTTCTAAAGGAGTAGTATCTTTATCTTGCTTTTTTAGCATTATAATATCATCGACGAGTTTTGTTATATTATTTTTAGTCTTAGAGTCGGCTTCTGGTATAGGAATATTTGCAAAAAATATTGCAGATAGTTCTCTAGTACCACCCTGTAACTCTGGACAATTCCACCTTATCCAAAAATGAGATACTTTAGAATTTAAAATACCTGTTAAATATTTTAAATTATTTTTGTTATTTTTGTTATCAATTATGAAAAAACACTTTTGATTAACATAAAAATTATTTTCATCATATATGAACGGTAAATATTTTGTCATATTAGGATATATTATTTTATTATTTTCAAAATATTTATAATAAGCTATACTATCTTGAGTTTCAAACCACTTGTTATTAGTTTTTTTACGGCAGCCTTTTTCTCCGCTTTGTTCTAATCTTTTACCAAAACTTTCTAAATATTTTTTTATAGCTTTATATTTATCTATATTTAGTTTTAAAGCAGGAAAAGTGCATATAAGATATAAATTATTAAAATCGTATGAATACCTTTTAATATCACGCCCCCTAAGTAAAGGCTTTATAATCTCTGCACTATTTTTATCCTCTTTAATGAGCCTATCTTTAGTTTCTTCATCTATAATAAACGCCTCATTATAACCAGTCTTGATACCATAATTAATTTTTATATCCCAGTCCTTCAAAGCCTTGTGCCTGCTAATCTTGTTAAAAATGCTCCTCTCCAAGCCGCTCATTATCACCCATTCTCTGCCAGCCTCACTGACCACAGCGTCAAACTTGGCACTTGCAATCTCTTTCAAACTGCCCGAATAGGTAACCCCTTCAAAACTACGCTCGCCCCGAGTATGTTTTTATTTAGTTTTAGAATAAAAAATTACTACTCGCCGTAGGGGCTTCCCGCACCGTATATCTTAAATTTGAGGCTAGTACAATGTAGGTGCGGATGAATATACAACAATTATCAAAAATAATTTAAAAAACTTATTTAATATATTAATAAATTCATTAATCATAGATATACAAAAGATTGAGGAGCATAAAAAATATTAAAATCTTCTAATTTTTTAGGTTTATTATATTTTTTTATCTTACCTATTTTTATAGCATACGCTATTTCTTTATTTTCAAGATATTTATAAAAGAAATCTACTGAAACACCAGACTCATATTTTATTATATTCCATACATTGTCTAAATCATCAGATATTATATCTTCTATTTCAAATTCACCAACTACTTTGGAAATAGGAGATGAAGAATATATTATGATTTTTTTTATATCCTTCCTTTTAAAAATAGATTTTCTAATCTCATATTTTTTACTACCATTAAATATTTTTTCAACATATTCAGGTTTAATAGACAATAAAACTTTCATTTACTTTACACTCTCTTAATATTAATAAAAATTGTTCTTTTGTTATTTGCTTCAATCCCCTAATCTCATTATCAGCTCCTGTTAAAATTCCTAATTTTAATAGTTTATCTCTATTCATTCTATCTCCAATTTGAAATGAATACACATATAAAAAATTAATTAAAAATGGTTTAGTATTGTTATAATTCCAAAAACTATATAATTGTTGATCTGTAAAAACACTCCTTTTTCTAGAATTTATTATAAATTCTTTTCCATTTTTAATGTTATCAATTTTTTCTTCAACTATTCCTATAGTAGTTATTACAGATGAATATCTAGCTGATTTTCCTTGCTCAGCTGTTCTATAAAATATTATAATATCTCCTTTTTTTATATTTTTTTCTAATGAGCGAGATACATAGACTTTGTTTATTGCATTTCTATAAGGTAAATCATCTTTAAAATCGTCTGCAGATTCCGTTTTTAAGTAAGAATCAGGTAATAAATCTGTATGATAATCTGGGTATATTGGAACTAAAAATATATTTGTATTTATAGAAAAAAATGGATAAGTGTATTTTGGTTCTTCCATATTAAACCTTTTTGAAAAATCTCTAATATATACTAATTCTCCATTCTCTCCTTTTTGCCCCCATTTAACAAAGCCATATTCTTCAAATAAATTAATTAATCTCTTTTGTCCATATCTTTTATCAAAAATTGTAACATATATTTCATCAACTTTATTAGCTATTGCATTATCAAATATTATTTTGATAAATCTTTCACCTAATTTAACACCATTATGTTCTACTTTAAAAGTACCTATTTTTAATCTTTTTTTAGGATAGAATGCAGGGATTATATCAGTATAGTTTTCATCTTTATCTTCAATTTTTAAATATAAAAAAGATAATAATTTTTTATCTTTGTAAGTAACATAAGCTATTTCATTAGATTTTTTATTAAACCATTTATCAAACCCAACATAATCTTCTTTTAAAGAATCAAAGAATTTATCTTCTAAATCTATATTTCCAAAATATTCTTTTTGTACAGATAAAACTTTATAATCAATGAGTTCAGGATTTTCTGCAATAACTTTTTCTAGAAACGAGTCTATTGTAAATACTTTATTATCTATATTTATTAATTTAGCTTTTTTATGTATTTTTTTATCTTCTGTAATAAATATATCAACTCTATCATTTAAAAGTTCATTTAATAATAAAGTATCATTCTTATCATTTTCTGTTTTATCATTTTTTTCGTATATTTCAATTAGTTTTTTATCTAATGGAGCTTGAGTCGTTAATAAAATATAGTTTTTAGATTTTATATTTATAATATTCAAAGTATCAAAATTTGAGTTCTTATTTAATTCATCATAGGTTATTTTATGCATGCATATCTCATATTTAGTTTTAATTAACCATTTAAATAAACTTCCTATTTCTCTATTAATTACTTTATTATTACTTTCCCTATGAATAATAATATTTGTATCTAAAAGTGCTTTCATAAAAACAAATCCAAAAATTAGTTTTATATATTATACTATAAAAAATAAAAATAAAAAACTTATTATAGTTCCATTACTCCCCCTCAATAATTTTAACTTCCTCATCGCTCAAATTATACAACTTGTAGACTAAAGAATCAATCTGCTTGTCAACGGCATTAATCTGCCTGTTAAGCATATTAATGGAGTTAGGATTTTTCTCGGAAGCTAATTTCTTGTTTAGAGATATGATACTGTCGACTAAAGCAGCCATCTTGTCATGCATTTCCTTGTCCTGTTTGTTGTTTAAATCTATATTAGGAAACTTAAAAGGAGATATAAATTCAGGAGTTAATCTATAGGCATTACCCCTTAAAGCGGTACTAGTATTTGATACAAAAAACCAAAATATCTTTGAATTTAAAATAGCGTAAAAATACATTTCGTTAAGATTATTAATTTTTTCATTAAATATTATGCTATGTATACTTGGACCATGATAAAAACAACCTTCAAAATCATAACTAATTCTTAAACTTACCAACATATCTGGTATCATAATCTTTTTTCTTTCATAATAGTTAATACTTCTTAAAGCCGAATATTTATAATAATCATTATCATTCATTTTGATTTTTCTAGTTAACAAAACTGATTTATATTTATTTAGATATCTATATGTTAACGGATATTTTATTTTTAATTCTTTAATATCTATTAATGACATATTATCATCATCTTTATTTTTTACATATGGTAATAATAAATATTTAGCTGCTTTTAAATCCTGATATCTTCTTATAGATTCCCCATAAAGAAAAGGAACTAATAAATCTTTTTCTAATTCTTCTTTTTCTTCTGAAATATTAGATTTAACTATATAAGTATTTTGATTTTCTTCTAAAATATCAAACAAATAAATATTATCATTACCTGTAGAAGAACCTTTAAATATCTTATATGTTATTTCTGAAAACAATAATTCTTGATTATCAATCTTATTTAAAATACATTGAACATCTGAATTATTAAAATTCCAAGAATTATTATTTAAAATAGAGTAATCAAATTTATCATACTCTATATTAGATAAATTTGTATAATCATCATTTAAACTAAATTGTTTATATAAAATATTATTTTTTTCTTTCTTAGATAAAAAGAGTAAACAAGTATATGTTGTAGCATTGCTAAAAACTTGATTTGTAGTAAAATTTACTATAGTATCAACGGCATTATTATTATATAAATATTTTCTTATTTTTTCTCCACTTTCTGATTGAAAAAACTTATGGGGT
>NZ_SJDU01000182.1 GCF_005518285.1 Brachyspira catarrhinii
TCCTAAAATCCATCTCTGGAAATATTTATATCGCCATTTTCATTTATAAATTGTATGGTTGCTCCATGCAAAATATTTCTATTTACTCCTCCGATTCTTTCTATTCTTATAAATCCGTTATTTTCTATCTTTTTTATAATAAATCCAATTTCATCGGAATGAGCGAATAAAGTAATAAATTTATTTGGATTAGATTTAGATTCAAATATCGCGTTAATATTGCCTATATTATCGACTTCTACATTTGAAGTTATTTTTCTAAACTCTTTAACCAAATATTCTATTACTCTATCTTCTCTGTATGAAGGACCTATTAAATCTGAAAGTTCCAAAACTCTTTTTATCAAAATATCTTTATTATTTATATTCATAAAAATCTCTTATTTATCTTATACTTTTTACTTTATCCATGAATTCTTTAACTCTAACTTTATCGACTCCGTTAAAAAATTCTCCATCTTTCTTAAATGTGGTCCCAACTACCGCGCCATCCGCTATTTTTAATTTTTCTTGAACATTTTCCAACCTAACTCCAGTATTTACAAAAACTGGGGTATTTTTTATGCTATTTTTCACTCTTTTTAATATAGAACTATCGGTTTCAATGCCAGCAGTCGCTCCAGAAACGCATACGGCATCTGGTAAATTGTTAAATACGGTCGTTTTTGCTATATCTTCAATATCTCTGTCGGCTAAATATTTTGCAGCTTCAGGCACTATATTAAACAATAATTTTATATTATTTGCCCTTAACGAATCTCTATGTCTAGCTATTTCTCCTATATTCATATTCCATAAACCAAAATCGCTCGCATATACTCCCGTAAAAATCTCTCGGACGAAACTTGCTCCCGTAGATACCGCTAAATCTATAGACGCCGTAGGGTCCCATAAAACATTAACCCCAAACGGTTTTTTTATTTCGCTTTTCAATTCGCCTATTATTCTTGCCATACTTATAGCGGTTATAGGATATGTTTTAGTCAAATACGGCATACTAAATTCATTTGAAAACATTACGGCATCGACATCTCCTTCTTGCAAGGCTTTCAAATCGCTTAAAGCCGATTCTATAACATAATCCATCCCTTTATTATAATCGTATCTCGGGTCGCCTGGCATAGCTTGAAAATGGCACATAGCTATTATAGGTTTATTAGTTTTAAATATTTTTTTTATCCAATCCATTTTATTTATTCTCCTTAAAAATTAAAAATTATTATAAAAATTAAAAATTATTATTTAAAATCATTATTAAAAAAGTATCTTCCCACTATAAAATTAGATACTCCTATTTTATTTAAAGTTTCTATTCTATTTTTATCTATACCTCCGTCTACCCATATATTTTTGAATTGCAATTTTTGGGCGATTAATATTTTATCCGTCATATCGTCAATAAAATATTCTCCATCTTTATCGGGTTCGCTTGTCATAATCATAATATTCTCGCATACCGAAACTAAATATTTATATTGTTCTATACTTGTAGCTGGATTAAAAACTATTCCCGCGTTAGCTCCTCTATTTTTTATACTATTTACTATATATTTTGGATATTGATAACTTTCGACATGAGCAAATACTATATCGTTATCTCTTAATGGCAGTTCGTATATCCAAAATAAAGGATTTGTCACCATCAAATGATAAGATATATTTATTTTTGTTTGCTCTCTAATCATATTTATCAACTTTATACCAAAAGTAATATTTGGAACAAAATTTCCGTCTTCTATATCTATGTGTAGAGTATAACTATTAAAATCTTCCACTTTTTTTATTTCGTTTTTAATATCCAATAAATTAGAGGAAGCTATAGATGGAGATATATTTATCATTATTAATTCCCCGTTATAAGTCTTGCAATATTAGTTAATATATACGCTATCCAATTTCCTTCCGATAATCCAGTAATCATAGAAGAATTGGCTGGAAATTCATAACCTATATTTCTTGCTATCGTAGTTAAACCTTCCGCAAAACCAGACGAAACATATAAAACTACTATCATTATTATAATTCCATATATTAGAGTTCTAAAGAAATTACCTTTTACAAGCGGAGTAACAAACGCTACAAAAAATGCAGTGGAAGCCAAATCAGCAAAAGGCAAAACTTTATTTCCAGGTAAAATAAATGCAAGTATCAAAGCTATAGGTATTAATATAGCTCCAACCAATATAGTTGTCGGATGCCCTATCATAATGGCAGAATCCAAACCTATATTGAATTCCTGATTCTTAAATCTTTTTTGCATAAATTCTCTGGCGGCTTCGGATACGGGAGCAAATCCTTCCATGAAAATCGATATTATTCTTGGGCATAAAACCATAATAGCTCCCATCTGTATTGCCAAATTTAGACTTTCTTTTTTAAATCCATAGGAAAGCACCCCTAAAATAAGCCCTATAATCGTTCCCATAACCAATGGAAGCCCTAAAATTCCGAATCTTTTTTGTATGCTTTCTATATTAAAATTAATATCTTTAATAATAGGTATTTTATCAATTATTTTATCCAATATAAAAACTATAGGAACAGTTGTAGTTGCAAATCCTTGCGGTATAGAAATTCCCGGGATATTAAAGAAAGTTTGAACTTTTGAAGCGGTTATGTCGGCTATTTTAAACGATATAAAACAATGAATTAAAGCGACTACTATGCCTATAATTAAATTATTTCCAGACCATAAATAAGCTATGGAGCCAGAAAAAGCAAAATGCCAATAATTCCAAATATCCACATCCAATGTTTTTGTAAGCTTTAACGATAAAAGTATAATATTGAATAAAAATATAATCGGTATTATCAAAGCGCCTATGGTTGTTCCAAAGGCTATTGCCGAACCGACTGGCCAACCCACATCCAAAGCGACTAAATTTAAATTAAATTTATCAATTAAAATTTTAGTAGCTGGGTCTAAAGCTCCTACTAATAAATTAATTATTAAACCAAGCCCTACAAAACCGACTCCTATGGTTAACGCCGAAACTATCGCTTTACTTAATTTCATTTTAAGTATTAAACCTAATATTAAAATGATTATTGGCAACATTACGGTTGAACCAAGCGATGTTATAAAATTTGTAATTGTTATGATAGTATTCATTGGATACCTCCATTTTTTATTTTATTTAATATAATTATAATATTTTTTTAATTATTTGTCAAGTATTTATCAAAAAAAAATTATTTTTTAATTAAAAATTAATAATTTTTTGATATATTACTATAAATATTTCATATATTTTATTATTTTTTATAATATATCAGTTATTATTTAATAGAATTTTAAAAAATAAATCTTTTATTTTATAAAATTTATAGAATAAAAAATTTTAATCATTGACAAAATAAATTAATTATCTATACTCTATATATGCGTAGTTCTATAAACACTTCGATTAATACTTCGATAAGAAACGAATTAAGATTAAACAGTCAAACAAAATTATGGTTAAATACTATTTCAATTCCAGCGATAGAATTAAAAGAAAAAATTGAAAAAACTATAGAAGAAAATCCTTTTTTAGAATACGATATAAAATCAAATTATTCAAAAAATGATGTTGATATAAACAGTTTAATAGAAAATACGGCGGCAAATACGAAAGAAAGTTTATTCGAGCATTTAAAAAGTCAAATAGAAATAACTTTTAATAATAAAAACGATATTGAAATCGCCAAACAAATTTCTACTTTTATAAATCAAGACGGATATTTAACTACTCCTTACGGCGAAATAGCGGATATTCTAAATATAAATATAAAAAAAGTTGACGAAATAGTAAAAGTATTGAAAACATTAGAACCAATCGGAGTTGCGGCAAAAAACATATCGGAATGTTTATCAATGCAATTAAAATATAAAGAAAATGTGGACGAAACCATAAAAAATAACGCGATAAATATAGTGGAAAATTATCTTGAAGAATTATCTAAAAAAAATTATAAATATATAGCATCAAAATTAAATATTGCAGAAAAAGAAATTTTAGACGCTTTGAAATTGATACAAACTTTAGAACCTTATCCCGCTCGAGAATTCGACACAACGATTGTAAAATATATTATTCCAGAATTATTTATATTCAAAGAAAATAACGAGTGGCAAGTGAAAACCAACGAAACTTTTATACCGCTCTTGAAAATTAATAAAAAATATAGTAAACTATTAAAGGAAAGTAATTTTAATAACGACTTAAAAGAAAAAAAAGAAGAGGCTCAAAATTTGATTAACGCGGTAAACGAGAGAAAAAAAAGCTTAAAAAGAGTCGGAGAAGGTTTATTAAAATTGCAAATTGATTTTTTTGAAAACGGAAAAGAATTTATGAAACCGCTTAGATTAAAAGATTTGGCTTTTGAAGTGGGATTAAGCGAATCGACAATTAGCAGAATATCCAACGGAAAATATCTTAACACGGTTTGGGGAACTTTTTCGATAAAATATTTTTTTTCTAAAAAGATAAACGGAGATTTGGGTTCGAGAGCGGTAAAAGAAATTATTAAAAGAATAATTGAAAATTCGGACGCGAAATTGAGCCTCTTCTTTTTTTT
>NZ_SJDU01000183.1 GCF_005518285.1 Brachyspira catarrhinii
TGGGAAGCGGACTCGGAGTAAATAGTTTGGGTTATAATAATAAAAATTGGATAAAAAATATAACAAATCAACTAAATAAATTACAACATACTTCAAATTTGTATTACAATAAACCCTATATAGAACTTGCCGAAAAATTATGCAAAATAACGAAATTCGATAAAGTATTTTTTTCAAATTCTGGGGCGGAGGCAAACGAAGCGGCTATAAAATGTGCGAGAAAATATTCTTTCGTCAAATACGGAAAGGACGCTAAAAGATATAATATAGTTTCGCTCAAAAATTCTTTTCATGGCAGAACTATGGCTACGATTTCGGCGACAGGGCAAGATGTTTTCCATAATTTCTTTTTTCCTTTTTTGGAAGGATTTTTATTTGCCGAAGCTAATAATTTGGAAGACACAATTTCAAAATTAAAAAATAATTCCTGCGCGATAATAATGGAACTCGTTCAAGGCGAGGGCGGAGTAATTCCATTAAATAAAGAATATGTTAAATCGGTTAGAGAATATTGCGACAAAAACGATATTTTAATGATAGTTGACGAAGTTCAAACGGGAGTGGGAAGAACGGGAAAATTTTTATGCTGTGAACATTATAATTTGAAAGCGGATATAATAACTTTGGCTAAAGGTTTGGGAGGCGGACTTCCAATCGGAGCAACGCTTATGAATAAAAAATGTTCCGACACTTTTACCGCGGGAGACCATGCTTCCACTTTCGGAGCTAATCCAATAGTTTGCGCGGGAGCTTTGGAAATTCTTAAAAACATAGATAAAAATTTTCTTAAAGAAATTTCTAAAAAAGGAAAATATATAAAAGATAATTTGATTAAATTGGATAATGTAAAAAGCGTTGACGGAATCGGGCTAATGCTCGGAATAGAACTTAAAGAAGGACTTAACGCTCGAGAGATTGTAGAAAAATGCATTTCAAAAGGAATAATTCCATTGACTGCAAAAAATAAAATAAGACTTCTTCCTCCTCTTAATATTTCGCAAAAAGATTTGGAAAAAGCGATTGGGATTTTGAGCGAAGTTTTGAAACAATATTAACTATATTATTTTTATAAAAATTTTAATTTTAAGTATGCTTGAAAAAAACGGTTTTATATTATAAACTATTACAAATTCGATTAATATATGTTTTTCTATTTAATAAACAAAAATAAAAAATTAAAATTATAGATTAGAGATTGGAGATAGAATGAAAAAAATTGTTTATATACTTTCGCTCGCTTTTATATTTAATTCTTTGTCATTTGCTATAGACGATATTGTCGACAAAGATAATTTGCATAATTTAATCGAGGGCGTTACTTCTTCGAGAGCTGGAACGGATAGAATAGGAACTATTTACGATTTTTCGCCGTTAATGGAAAAAGACACTCCTTTTAAGCTGGGTTTTTCGTTATTGGATTTAAGTCATATAGTAGATAATAAAACGATTATAAACGGAGAGAGAAGATTCGCTTTTTTGCCTAAAGGTTTTATAGGTTTAAGTTATGGAATATTCGGATTTGGGTATCAATTTAGTTTATATAACGATTTAAGCGAGAAAAAATCTCCAGTCGCTCATAGCCATTCTTTAGCTTTCGGACTTGCGATGGAAAAATACAGATTTAATTTGCCCGTTTCCGTTTCTGTTGCCGATAAAAATTATTACGGAGGAAGATTGTCGATAAGCTCGACTCCCAAATTTTCTTTTATGTTTAGAGGCGGTTTGCTGGACGAATTTTCTATTTCTTTACATTATGGTATTCAGCTTTCTTCAATAACCAACGAAGTGACAGGAACTTCAGTCGCTCCTATGGTTATTGGATTTTCTTTATACGGCGAGTTTATGCTTACGAGATTCGATAATTATCCCGTTCAAATAAGTTTGCCCGTTAAACTTGCGTATTATTACGGAATCGGAAGCAGATGGGCTACTATAGACGCAGGATACGCCGAAGATTCTTTAACTAATTATTTATATGACGATAACGGCGGACGCTCTACTGGAAGCATGAGATTCTACGCGTTACTCCCCGCAAAGTTTGAGGCAAAATTGGGAGCGATATATGTTTACGCAATGCCAAGACTCATGTTTGAAGGAAATCTTTATAAAACTGACGGAATGTATAATCTTCGCTACGGTATGGAAGGCGAATTGCAAATTACTCCTATAGAAAATCTTACTTTTGGGCTTACCGCTTACGGAGAAGGAAAAAGCATAATCAGAGAGAACGCCGATTTTGAAATAAAAAACGGTTTTGGAGCTGGTTTGGATATTTGGGGAATTTGGAGATATTAAATAAATGCAAGATTCAAGAATAAATAAATTAGCGGAAAATTTAATAAACTATTCATGTAAAGTGAAAAAAAACGAAAATGTTTTGATAAAAGTTTACGGAGAAGGCGAAGAATATAATTTGGTTGTAGCCTTAATAAAAGAAATTTACAAAGCGAAAGCGAATCCTTTCGTGTGGAATCATAATCCGCAAATAATGAGAGAATTATTAAAAGATTGCAACGAAGAGCAGATAAAATTATGGGCGCAAACCGATTTGGCGCTTATGCAAAAAATGGACGCCTACATTGGAATATGGGGAGGCTCGAATAACGCCGAAAATTCTTCGGTTCGCAGAGAGAATAATCAAATATACGAAAAATTTTATTCGAATCCCGTTCATATGCATGAGAGAGTAAAAAATACAAAATGGGTTATACTCAATTATCCTACTCCTTCTATGGCGCAACAGGCTTCTATGAGCACGGACGAGTTCGAGGATTTTTATTTTAAAGTATGCAATTTGGATTATTCAAAAATGTCGAAAGCGATGGATAATTTAGTCGAGCTTATGGAAAAAACCGATAAAGTAAAAATTGTCGGCAAAGAAACCGATTTAACTTTTTCGATAAAAAATATTAAGGCGATTAAATGCGCGGGGGATATGAATATTCCAGACGGAGAGGTTTTTACCGCTCCCGTTCGAGAATCGGTTAATGGAATTTTATCTTATAACGCTCCTTCTTTGTATAACGATGGTTTTACTTACGAGAATATAAAATTTGAATTCAAAGACGGAAAAATCATAAAAGCTACTGCAAACGACACGAAAAGAATAAACGGAATTTTGGATACGGACGAAGGCGCAAGATATATTGGCGAATTTTCTTTGGGGTTAAATCCTTATATAACGAAACCAATGAAAGATATTTTATTTGACGAAAAAATAATGGGAAGCTTTCATTTTACTCCTGGCTCCTGTTATGACGAAGCGCCAAACGGAAATAAATCTATTATTCATTGGGATTTGGTTTGTATTCAGACGGAAGATTACGGCGGAGGTGAAATTTATTTTGACGATGTTTTGATAAGAAAGAACGGAATTTTTGTAGTCGATAGTTTGAAATGTCTTAATCCAGAGAATTTATATTAAGAATTTATTTACAAAGAATTTATATTATCGGGGCTTATTACTATAATATTTTTATTTTTGTTAAACATATAAGCCGTTTGGGAAAATGCGCCGATTGTGAATATCATATTTTTAGCGCAAGACATTAAATATGCGTCAAAATATACGGCGTCCTTATTGTCGTTGTCGCAATAAATATAATCCACTTCTTTATTCAAATATTTAAAAATATTGTTTTTTACCCAATTCATATCGTTTGAAAAGAAAAAGAATTTCGGCTTTATAGGTTTTAATTTTTCTATCATTAAATAAATAGCTTTGAAGATATAATCTTTATATATTGAATCGTTATTCTTGAACGCTCCGAATCCGCCATGCGCTTTAATATCGCCTCTTCTAATATGAACGGCTACTGACGCGGGATGATTGATTATTTCGTTATATAAATTCAAGTTATTGCCTTTTAATTTATGATATAGATTTTTATGCATATCTAATTTTTTCATTACATATGATTTATCAAAAGAGCCTATATACGGATGAAAATGGCAATATAATCTTTTTTTATTTTTGCATAATTCGTAAAAATCTCCGCTATCGTAATAAAATAACCTTTTATATATTTCGATTTCTTCATCAGTTGCTATTTCTATTTTTATATCTTCAAAACAATTAAGCAAATCAAACTTTCTTTTTTCTTTCTTTTCAATATCGAGACCGCTTATAGAATACCAACTTATATCATATTTTACATTTTTATTATAATTATCTTTTATAAATTCTCCAAAAATATATTTTCCTAATTGTCCCGCAAAACCGTCACACTGATTTATTATTATATAATCTTTATTGTTTATTGAATTATTACTATTAATTATATATTCAACTTTATAAGCCGTGTTTACTATATCGTTTAGAATATTTCTCATGTTATCTCTTTTGCTTTTTTTCGGTATAATCCAAACTAATTTATTTACAAGGTCGGTATAATTTTTATATAGCATTATTTATACCTCTTATAAAAGAAAAAATACCCGCTGTAAAAAGAATAGCGAAATAAAATCTTTGAAATAATTTTTTAGTTTTGCAATGAAAAAACAGCCAAAAATTATAATAATGGCTTGTATTGTATTGTAT
>NZ_SJDU01000184.1 GCF_005518285.1 Brachyspira catarrhinii
TCCTCTTAAAGATTATGAGAAAAAAGATATTGAAAGTATAAGCGATTTTAAGGAGTATGAGATATAATAAAATTCTTATTCTTTTTATATCAAATTCGCTAAAATTGTTATAAGGATTGGATTGTTCTATTTCGTAGCGAAAAAAGTTATTGATATTTTTAAATAATTGTTCTTATACAAATAGAATTTGCCACTTATTAATAGCGGATTGCTTCGCTCACACTCGCAATGACGATAAATTTACACGAATTAAACTATTGACATATTTTTTAAATATTATATAATTTGTTTATAATAAAAAACAACCGAAAGAAAAATTTCGGAATATAATCTATTTAACAAGGAGTGAATTCTCATGAAGAAGAGAAGAGAAGAGAAGAGAAGAGAAGAGAAGAGAAGAGAAGAAGAATATTACATTTTTAACTAATCTTTTATCATTCAAATTATTTATCATTTTACTATCGTTTATATTATTATTTTCAATTAGTTGTAAATCAAACGAAAACCCGACATCAAGAGGCATAGAATATTACGCAGGCGCTTGGTATGATAAAGATATCCCGACTGATGAAGTTATCGTTATAAATTCGGACGGTTCTATAACTATTAACGATGAAACAACTGGCTCAACAAATATTACGGATATAACCAAAAATAGCGATACGAATTATTCTTTTTATTACGGAGAACAAAAAGATAATTCCAGCGGAATAGAAATTACCGTAAAAGCTAAATTCACCTTAAATTTTTCAAGCGATACCGAAGGAACTCTTACGATAATAGGCGAAGGAACTTTGACAGATGGAACAGCAATAAGCGTCCCTTCTGGAACATATAATATTATTAAAAAATAATAGAATGATTAAAAGGTTATGCCGAGTCTTTTTAGGCTCGGTTTTTTATTATAGATTAATTTGAACTTCGTCCTCACAATGACTAATTTCAAATTATAATTTTGACTTTATTTTTATTATCTTTAAAGGTTTTTTTCTCGGTTTTCTTTTGAGCGGAGATTTTTTATTTTCTATTTTTTGAGATTCCAAATTCGCTTCGATTATATTCGTTATATTTGCAATTTTTTGCGCTTCTTCTTTATCCGATTTATCTTTATTATCTTTAATATTTATTTCATGGCTTTCTATTTCCAAAATTAGATTTTTTACTTTTTCTATTTTTAGATTTAAATTATTTTCCGTCTCTTCAATATTCGACAATATAAGTTGATTCAAATTTTCTTTGTCGAAATAAACTCCCGAATCATTCGAGCTTATAAGTCGCATAAGTTTATTTGTGTCTATGCGCGAATATTTGTCAAGTTTGATATATATAGAACTTTGCCCTTCTATAACCGACAATACTCTCGCTTTTTTTAATATGACTTTTAATTTCGCTATTTCAAAAATATCTTCTATCTCTTTAGGTATTTTTCCGTATTTGTCCGTCAAATATTCTTTTGCCGATTCTATATCGTTGTCGTTTTGAGAACGAAGAATCAATTTATAAACCGATATTTTTTCTTTAGTGTCCGAAATATAGAAATCTGGAATATATAAATCGTATTTGAAATCTATAATCGTATCGAAAGTGACTTCTTTAATCTCTCCGTTGAATTCGTTTTTCGCTTCTTCGAGCATTTGAACATAAAGTTCGTATCCGACTTGATAAATCATTCCCGACTGTTCGTTTCCTAAAATATTTCCCGCTCCTCTTATTTCCAAATCTCGCATCGCTATTTTAAAACCCGCTCCCAAATCGGTATGCTCCGAAATTGCGGATAATCTTTTATAGGCAACTTCGCTTAAAGCCAAATTTTTAGGGTAAAACATATAAGCGTAAGCCTCTCTGTCGCTTCTTCCAACTCTTCCTCTTAATTGATAAAGCTCGGAGAGTCCCAATGCATGCGCGTTTTCTATTAATATTGTGTTTGCGTTCGGTATGTCTATTCCGTTTTCAATTATAGTTGTCGAAACCAATATATCGTATTTATAATCGATAAAATCTTTCATTATTTTTTCAAGTTGATTTCCAAGCATTCTTCCATGAGCTACGCATATTCTCGCTTTCGGGCATAATTTTTTTATAAAAAGCGCAAAAGAATCTATACTTTCCACTCGGTTATATAAATAAAATACTTGCCCGTTTCTTTCAATTTCTCTCTCTATTGCCGACACAACCGTCTCTTCGTTAAATTCCATAACAAAAGTTTTTACGGGAATTCTATTTAAAGGCGGAGTCTCTATAACGCTTATGTCTCTTATTCCCGTTAAAGCCATATTCAAAGTTCGCGGAATAGGAGTAGCCGATAAAGTCAAAACATCCGTTTCCAATCTTAATTTTTTCAAAGCCTCTTTATGATTTACTCCGAATCTCTGTTCTTCATCTATTACGATAAGCCCCAAATTTTTAAATTCTATATTTTTCGACAAAAGCGTATGAGTTCCAATTATTAAATCGCATTCTCCGTTTTTTAAATTTTCCCTGCTTCTTTTAGCTTCTTTAGACGCCGCAAATCTGTTTAATATATCAATTTCTACGGGAAAATCTTTGAATCTGTTTTTTGCAGTATTATAATGCTGTTGAGATAGAATAGTAGTCGGGCATAGCATCGCGCATTGTTTGCCCGCCATTATTGCCTTAAAAATAGCCCTAAAAGCCACTTCAGTCTTTCCAAATCCAACATCTCCGCAAACGAGTCTGTCCATCATTTTTCCGCTTTCCATATCTTTTTTTATATCGTTAATCGCTTTTAATTGGTCAACCGTTTCCTCGTATTTGAACGAAGCCTCGAAATCGTCCTGCCATTGAGTGTCATGTCCGTAAACATTTCCCTGAATATTCGCCCTTATCGTATATAATCTTATAAGCTCTCTTGCAGTTTTTAAAGCGTCCTTTCTCGCTTTGCTTTTTATTTTTTCCCAAGCGCTCGTTCTTAAAGAAGTTAATCTCGGACTATGCCCACCGCCAGATATATATTTTTGAACGAAATTCATCTGTTCTACGGGAATATATAATTTGTCTCCTTCGGAATATTCCAGAGTCAAATAATCTTTTTCTTTCCCGTTTGAAGATTTTCTCGTCAAGCCTAAATATTTTCCTATTCCGTAATTTACATGAACGGCATAATCTCCGATATTCAAATCTACGAAAGTGTCGATTATATTTTTATTTACTTTCGGAAGTTTTTTTATTTGTTTTCTTTTTCTTCCAAACACTTCCCAATCTGCTATGAATATTGTTTTTATATCGTCTTTTATGAATCCCGATGAAGCTGGAGCGGTTATTATATAGAAATTATTTTTATTATTCGACAAATCAATTTTTTTATCTTCTGTTATAATATTTTCTTCGTCATAGTTTTCTTTTACATTTATATTTAAATCTTTTATATTGTCCGCAATTATAGTCGGTTCTAATTCTTGCATTATTTTATAGAATCTGTTCGCTTGGTCAAAATGTCCCGTTGATAAAATTATCAAATAATCTTTTTCTCTATAATTTTTTATATAATCCAAAAATTCCGTTATTCGAGACTTGAAAGATTCTCCTTCGACAAAATTAAATTTATAAGTGTCGTTTTCAATTATGAAAGGAGATATATTTATTGATTTTCTTATTACAGATTCAAAATAATCGAAGTCAATATATAATTCGCTTTTATTTTCTATTATATTAAAAATATTATCCACGCTGTTGAAATTTTCATTTATGGAATTTAAAATATTTATAAATTTGGTTCTTAATTTTAAGTTGTCGTCTACGAATATTTTTTTTTCTTCAAAATAATCGAATATCGTTTCCAAATCGAAGTAAAATATCGGAAGTAAATTTTCGCTTCCCGCAAAATATTTTTTTTGATTTATATTGTTTTTAAGTTCCGCTTCGATATTTTCTCTTTTCAAAAATTCTTCTATCATAGAATCGCTATAAACCGCTTCTCGAGTCGGATATATAATTACTTCTTCTAAATTTTTAAATGAGCGTCCGTTTTCTATTTTGAATAATCTTATACTTTCCACATAATCGTCAAACATTTCAATTCTTATCGGATTATCGTAGCCGATTGAAAAAATATCTATTATGCTTCCGCGAATCGCCGCAGTTCCAATTTCCGAAACTTCCATTTCTATTATATAACCCAAATCGTAGAGTTTTAATCTTAAATCTTCCAAATTTAATTTTTCGTTAATTTTTATTGGAATATATAATTTTTCCAAATCGTTTTTATTAGGCAGTTTTTTTGCAATCGAGTTCGCCGTTGCGATTATTATGCATTTTTCTTTATTTATGAGTTTGTATAAAATATTTACTCTCTCTTGCGCTATATCGGTTATCGGCGACATTTTTGTAAAAGGGACGCTGTCGTAAGCGGGAAAATAATAATTCGGAATATTATAAAAATTTAAAGATTGACTTAAAAGCATAGCCTCGCTTTCGTTTTCTTTTATTATCAAAAAGCTTTCGTTTTTTTCTTTGAAAAGAGATGCAAAAAACAAAGGTTCTCCGCCGCCTTTTAGTCCGGAATATATTTTTT
>NZ_SJDU01000185.1 GCF_005518285.1 Brachyspira catarrhinii
TTTTAGATTATATCAATTAGATACAGTGTTGCGATAATTACTGTTATTGAAATATTATTTTTTTAATATATTTTCAAAATAATTTTTAATATCTATTATCTCAAGTAATTCTTTACATTTATCATTATAACAAACTTTTATAAAATATTCACCAAATGAAGTAAGTTTTACTCTATCATGTACAATATAATTATATTCATTAATACAAACATCTAATTTAGTCATATTTATAGTACTATCTTCAAAATAAATTAAATTTAAAGATTTTAATCTATCAAAAATGTATGAATAATTTAAATTTGCATTATTTTTATATATAATTTTTCGATTATTTTTATTAATGATATCTATTTGATTTATTCTATAATCATTCAAGCAGTAAGCATCGTATATTCTATATATTTCATAATTATTTGATACATCTAACAATCCTCTTGCTTCTTGAGAAGACATTTGTTTTAGGATTTGTGTAAATGCTGGATGTACTAAATTTGATGTATTTTTATCCATAGAGGATTTTAAAAGATTGTAAAACATTTCATGTAAAGGTGTTTCCTTTTCATTTAATAATATACCTTCAATACTTGGTATTAATATATTTCTTTCTGATTCTACAATTTCTTTATCTTTTAAATCTTTTGATAATCTATTATTTAAATATTCAAAAAAATTATCTCTATCTTTAATAAATGATTTTATCTTATCTAAAAAAGTACAAGCAATATAAGCACCTGCACCTTCTATAGCCCCATCTCTAAAAGAAGAAATCATATCATTTATAATTCTAATTAAATCATTATTCATTTTTTATTTACCTGTTACGATTAGTAATATAAATTACTTATATTATTTATGAACCTTATTCATAAACATATTTTTATTGAATAAAGTGTACTTTCGTAATAAATACTATATCAAATAAAATAATATTATTAATCAATATTAATATCACTATGTAACTTATGAGTTTCTTTTCTATTAAATAATTTTTTATTTTCACATTTTAATTCTACGAATAGTTTATTTGGCATAATAGTATTAAATCCCAATTTTAATAAGTTAACATAGTCTGAATAAATAATATTTATAGGGATTTCATCTGTATTATCTCCTCTACAATAATAATCTTCTATTAATGTTTCTAAATTATCAACTCTTTCTAGTGTTTCATTAACCCAATATTCTCCATCTTTAATTAAAAGTCCTGATTTATTTAAAGTAGATAAAAAATTTTTTAACTGTTTAGCATATTTTTTCTCATATAGTCCTTTTTTGAGATATCGTTCTCCACCTACACTATAATATCTCATAAAACTCAAAGCTTCCACTAAAAAATACCTATTATCAATTAATATATCAAATCCTAATTTTTTATATAATTCAGGAAAAATATTTTTATAAACTAGAAAAGAATCTGAATATATAGATTCTATTGTTTTATCTATAATAAATATTTCATAATATTTAACTTGAGGGTATGTATAAACTATAATATTAGTATTATTATAATGTCTATATATTTTACCATAGTGAATTTCTTTAAAGTCTGATATGTTATTAGAACCTAATAATTTTTCTATATCTTTTATTCTAGTTTGATATATAATTTCATATAATTTTTGGTTATCTAATACATATAAATCCTTGCCAACATAATCATTATATTTACTGAAATCAGGTTTATCTGATTTTATTTTTATATCCATAGTTCCATTTTTATCGAAAACACTCATTACTGTTTCTTTATTTAAATTTTTTAATTGTAATTTTACATCAGGATTACTATCATTTTGCTCCTTTATTAACTCTAAATTGCAATCTATTTTATATTTATTTAATGATGATACGACTGATACTATAGCCCCTATAACTGATACTATAGCTCCTATAATCGATACTATAATTGATATTATTTGGCTTAAATTCATTTTTATTTTCCTTTTAATATTATTATATAAATATCACTTTTTTAGATTCATTTTAGATTCTATTTTTTTTATATTTATATCTGGATAATTATTTTTTATATATTCTAAAGCATCCATATCCTTAGTTTTTAAATATGAACCTAAATAAGATAATTTTCGTTTATTTTCACTTATTATATCTGACCATCTTAGAATATAAACATTTAAATCACAACTGTTTGAAGTTTCTAATAAACCAGTTTTAGTATCTGATAATTTGCTTTCTGCAAATTCCGATATATAACTACTTATTAAAATTAATTTATACGAGTAATTTATTTTTGATAATGCTTGTTCTTTTTCAATAGCAAATTTATATTCAGAAATTTGATTTATTTCTTTCCTATCTATTTCTTTAGAAAACCTTTTTAACTCTATTACTAATATTTCTTTTTTTTGGGTATTTCCTTTATCTATTTCTGTCCATACAAATAAATCCATTCTATCTTTATTTTCTTTTATTGTAGACAAATCAGCATCATCTCCAAAAACACTTTTTCTTAATTTTTCAAATGTTTTTGATATTGTTTTATCAGATTGCACTATTTTAGTACCATTATATTCAGAACCAAATATCCATAAATTATTTTCTATTAGTTTATGTAAGTGGTCTCTTTCATTTATATATTCATTATAATCTTTATTATATGCTAATTCAGAAAGGTTTTCTATAAATAATTGTTTTGAAGCTACTTCATTTGCAAATGGTACTATATATTCTAAATCTGCTTTATCTAATAAAGATTTTAATTCATCAACTTGGGGTTTTGGTAAATCTCCTAGTTTATCTAGTATAATTGTTATATTTCCATCTGCTATACATTTATTAACTAAAGGATATATAATATTTTTTAATTTATTTTGTTTCTCTAATAGTTTAAATTTTTTTTCTATACAATAACAAAATCTTATATAAACCATCTCTTCAGATTCTGATGGAGTATTTTTTTTATAAGGATACGTATTATCTTTTTTCAAATTAGTTTCAAAATCATAATAATCTTTGTATTCTTCGTAGAAAAATGTATCCAAATGTTTTTTTATTTCATCTTTCAAATGAGTAAGATTCTCATCCATATTACTAATATCTATATTTCTAAATGCATCTTTTTCTTTGTTAAACATATCCGAATATATGTATATAACCCAAGAAGATACATTTGGAGTTGATAAATGATATTCGTAAGATGCTGCTATATTTTTTATATTATCATTATCAACTAATAATGATACAACTTTATTATTATTATTTTTTGTATCTTTATATTCAATGGCCTCATAATTAAAATTATATTTGTTTCCATCTAATGAAATAAATTCTTTATCGAATTTTTGAGATGATATCTTATATTTATTAGGATCTAATTCTTTATTATTTATAATAAATGATACTTTTTTATCTATTATATAAAGGTAATAATGTATAAATATGTTTTCCCAAATATTATTTTTAGCTTTTTCTTCTGTTGAAAGTTTTTCGCTAATTTTATATTGCTTTTTATCTTTGTAATCTGCATCATTTGAATAACCATCTTCTATTGTTACTTGGAAATAAGATTCTGAATTAATACCAATATTTTCATATTTTACATTTATATTAAGATGCTCAAAAGTAAGATCTTTTATATTTTCTAAAGATAATACGAAACTTGATCTTATAAAAGCATTTTCTTTCATATCATATGCAACAGTTTCAAAAGTTACAATTTTTCCAAGCTGAAATGAAGAAAACCTACCAACTCCTCTACCTGTTAGTTTGCTATTATTTGCCATTTCCAAAAGTTTTTTATTTAAATCTGATTTTGATACTCCAACACCATTATCTTTTATAATGATCTTATTTATGGAGTTTTCTATAAATTCTTCTTTATCATTCACACTAGTATCAATAGTTATTTCTATCTTAGATGCAGATGCTTGTATAGAATTATTAATTAATTCACATAATGCTAAAAATGTATCTTTATTTGTTGCTAGAGTATTTTGTATTATTCTAGCATTGACTTTCATTTTACTTAAAACTATCTCAGATGACCCACTCATATTTATTCCCATATTTTAATACTTTTATGTTTCGATAACCTTTATTATCGCAACACCTATAATTAATAAATTATATATTTAATTCTTTTAATACAGCATCTCTAATGTACTGAGATACACTGACATTATTCTGTTCTGCTTTTTCTTTTATTAGGAGCTGTTCTTTTTCACTAACACGCATGTATAATTTAATGTCAAGCCTATCTTCTGTTTTTCTTTTCGGTCCAGAGTTAGCTCTAGCTCCTCCCCAACTATTTTTTTTATTATCCATTATTATGACCTCTTTTCAATAAAAGAACTAATACTAATATATTAAGTGATAATGATACTACAGATAATATTGCATTTACAGTTGTTAACATCTTGACAACTCCTTTATAATGTATATAATATTAACTATGGAAGTCAGGAGCCAAGTCGGCTAACTTAGCTCCCTTTCGTAACTAATAAAAATTATTTTTTAATTTTTATTAGCTTAACCACAATTACGA
>NZ_SJDU01000186.1 GCF_005518285.1 Brachyspira catarrhinii
AGGAATTTTCATTTTATCAAATAATTTATCTTTATCGAAGTCGAGAGGATTTTTGAATCTACTTTTCTTTTTCTTCGGTTTATAGTTTTTATATTTATCTTCTTTATCTTGCAATTGATTTGGAAGCAAAAGAGTCGCCTGAAGCAAACTAATTAATAATGTGAATATAACGATTTTTGGAAATAAATTTATTATTTTTCCCATCATACCGCTTATTGTAAGAAGAGGAAAGAAAGCCGCAACGGTAGTCAAAGTAGACACAATCATCGGCATAACGACATCGCTTACCGCAAGACGCGTAGCTTCGAGTCCTTTATAACCAGACTGCTTGAAATTAAATATGTTTTCCGAAACTACGATTGAGTTGTCGACTATCATTCCCAAAACCGTAATAACGGCGGCTAAAGACATAATATTGAATGTTATTCCCGTAGCTCTCATATATATTAAACAAGAAAACATAGTTATAAGCATTCCAAGACTCGTAAATATCGCGCTTTTGAAATCCAAGAATATTATAAGGGCAATGAATATGATTATAAATCCTTGAATCAAATTTGAAGTTACTATTTTTAATAAAGAATTAATCGTTCTCGAATTGTCTCCCATAACCGTAATTTGTATATTATCTGGAACTAAATCGGCGTTTTCTTCCAAATATTTTTTTACCTCTTCGATTGTTTTTATAATATCCGCGTTTTCGTTTTTTACTATATCCAAAGAATAGCCCGAAGCCTTATTTACTCTCATAAGAACATCTTTTTCTTCAAATCCCATATTAACCGTAGCCAAATCTTTAACTCTCACTCTCTGCCCGTTGAAAGTGGACCTTATGATTACATTTTCCGCTTCTTGAGGATTCGTAAATTCTCCGTAAGTTACTACGGTTTGTTCTCTTCCTCCGTTTTCCATATCTCCTCCAGTGGCTCTCACATTTCTTATGCTTAAAGAATTAACTATATCGCTTAAAGAAATATAATTTTGCTGAAGTTTTATAGGATTCGCGTATATATGAACTTCTGGGTCCGTTCTTCCAGATATTCTTATTTCCGAAACTCCGTCCAATCTAACAAGTTCGTTTTCGAGTCTTTGGCTTACATCGAATAATTCTCTCTCGTCTCCTTCCATTCCTTCTTTGAAATGCACTCCCAAAGTATAAATCGACATATTGGCGGGATTCAAATCGTAAGTTGTCACTTCGTCAACATCGGAAGACAAATCGGGAACATTTTGCATCTGCCTAAATATTTTATCTTTAACGGGTTGTCTGTTTGGTAGGCTTTCGTCAAGCGTCACCAATATTATAGCCATATTTTCAATTATAGTGGTTTGGTATTCGTCAATTCCCGCTATTCCTTGCAATTGCTCTTCTATAGGTATAACGGCGTTTTGTTCCACATCCAAAGGCGTAGCTCCTGGGTAAGTCACCGCCACAAGCATCATATCCAAATCTGTAGAAGGAAACGATTCTTTTTGTAAATTGAAATAAGAATAAGCTCCGACAAATAAAATCGCCATAACTATTATATTGACAAGCATCGTTTTCTTGGCAAAAAATACTATAATCTTTTCCATTTATTAATTTTCTCCTTTAATCTTTTTTAATCTATATTCCATAATTGTTTTTTACTTTTATTTTTTTAATTATCTTAAAATCTCTTATTCGGAATCTATCGCAAGCAAACTCCTATAATCGAATATTGTCGTTATAAATTCGTATTGCAAATTTAATAATTGCGTTTGAGAAGTCACAAGTTCAAGCCTCGAAGTAAGCAAATCGTCAACTTCGACTCGTCCTTGCTCTAATTTCTGCATTTGAGTGGCAATCCTTGAATTAATCGCTCTTATTTGCGCCATCTTGCTCGCTATCAAGTTTTTATAGGCATTGAATCTCGATATATAAGTCGTTAGTTGAGTGTTATAATCTTTTTCCAATTGTTCGTATTGAGCTATTATTCCGTATAAAGAATTTTCCGCCAATTTATATTGCGCTTTATTCGCTCTGTCTCCAATCGGATAAGAAAATTGAAATCCAGCAAAAAAATCGACATTAGTCATACTTCCGAAAGACTTGAAATAACCCGAAGTGTTTGGAGTTATTCCGCTTAAATTTACGCTTCCGACTATCGATAAATCGGGCAAATTTCCGCTTTTCATCGCTCCCAAAACATACTCGGCTTGAAGTTTCGATTGATAGGCAATTTGTCCGTTTACGCTCTCTCCGAAAGCGACATTTTCCATTTGCATGTTGCTTCCCAAATTAAGATATGCGTCCCAAACGGCATGGTCGGGACTATAATTCGTTATATCGGGAATAAAGAAAGCTATTGTCGTTAAAAGACTGTCCAAATAAACTCTATTTTGAGCGTAAGAATCGCTATAAACCATAGTTTGAGCGCGGGCGTTTTGATAGGAGTCGTTATCTATGAGTCCGTTTTGGTATCTCGCTCTCATTTGATTTTCAAAATTTCTTGCAGTGATATACATGCTTCTATAATACGACAATAATTTTTCATACATTATCCATTGATAGTAAATTTTCTGATAAGACGCCAATACGGAAGTGTCGTCCAATCGTCTTTGAAGTTTTGCAATCGTTAGAGAATATTCGGCGTTTTTTATGGGATATTTATCCAAAGCTCCGAAAAAATTTCTTAATAAAGGCTGTGAAACTTCTATCGTAAGCGAAGGTAAATAATTTTGAAATTTATCGCTTCCTCCGTTTCCATAATATATTCTTCCGTCCAAATAAGAATTATGCGTCAAATTAACCGACCATCTCGTTCCGCTGTAAGGAATCAAACTGCCGACTCCTATTCCCGCTCTTATTCCCGTAGCTTCGGCGGATTGTCCTCCCATAGACGATACGGTGCTGTTAGCTCCGTAAGTTCCTATAGCTCCGAGTTGCGCCGTCAAATTTACATCGCCCGAACTTTTTGCGCTCAAAAGATTCATTTCGGCGTTAGTTTCCGCAACGGCGTTTATTTTCATTTCTGGTATCAAATCTCTTATCGCTTCCATATAGGACGAATAACTTACCGTATTTGTGGCGTTGGAATTAGTTTGTCCGTATAGATGCATGCTTAAAAATATCGACAAACATATCGCTATTTTTATAGATTGAAATTTTAAAGTTTTAAATTTTATCAATTTTAATTTTTCAATTTTTGATTTTATCATTAATTCTCCTTTGTCTGTTTTTTAATCTTTTTTAATTTTTTATTCGTTTAATTTTATTTAATTCTTTGCTTCCCATTAAAAACAATATCGTTTTATAAATGGATTCTGCCAAATCGTCTAATTTCATCTCTAAATCAATTTTATATTCTCCTTTTTTATTATAATATTTTGTTAAAATCAATTCCGTTCCTATTCCTCTCATTATGCTCGTTATTTGAAAATATATATACGAAGAATTCGAAACGGGATTAAAATATTTCGTTTTCGTTTTATCGTCCAAATAATCGAATAATTCTTCAAACCAATAATTCGGGTTGGTTATAGAATTAGTTTTATTTGCATATCTTTTTAATCTCTTTTTATCGTTAATAAGAATTGGATATAATTCAAAAAATATTTTTCCGCATTCTTTAGTCGCTTCAAAAAAATAATTTGTAAATTCTTTTAAGAATTCAAATATAACTTTTTTAGGATTATTATAATTATCTTTTATAATATCTTTCGGACTTACCAAAATTTTATTTCTGTTAATCAAAGAAATTATAATATCGTCTATATTCGAATAATATTTATAAACTCCTCCTTGACTCAATTTGGATTCTTTTATTATATCTTTCATGCTAACCGTATATGACGGTTTTTTAGAGAACACTTTTAAAGCGGCGTCCAATATTATTTTTCTTTTATTGTCAAAATATTCTTTGCTTACTTTAGGCATTTTATATCTCTTAAATTTTAAATATTAAAACCGTTAAACTACTAAACGGTTAAATAAAAATGACAACTATGTCGTTTTTATTTTGATTGATACTATACGAGATTAAAAATATTGTCAATATGTAAAAATAAAAAAAGACATCGCAATAAATACGATGCCTTTTTCTTATCTTATCGTTTTTTATCAGTTTTATTAATTTAAAATTTTATTATTTTGTAAACGGTTCAACTGCAGCTTGTCCTTCCATTGACAATTCACAATTGTTTGCATCTTTGAATGTAAAATAATAAGTTGAACCTCCTTGGGTTAAACTTATTTTATATTCTCCAACATCGCTATCTTTAACGCTTGCCCAATCCGAGATAGTATAAGGAAT
Organism: Brachyspira catarrhinii; assembly: GCF_005518285.1. Taxonomy (GTDB): domain Bacteria; phylum Spirochaetota; class Brachyspiria; order Brachyspirales; family Brachyspiraceae; genus Brachyspira; species Brachyspira catarrhinii. The sequence goes on from NZ_SJDU01000186.1 coordinate 4,275, forward strand.
AGTAAGTCCATAAACGGTTATGTTTAAAGCACCAGCATCGCTTACCGTAAAAGTATTGGCTGCATCTAATGTGCTTGTCCAAGTTCCTACGATAGAGGAAACTTTAAATGTTGTTGGGTCAGTGCTTTTATTATCTTTACAAGAAATAAAAGCGACTACTAAAACTGATAAAACGATAAGAAATA
>NZ_SJDU01000187.1 GCF_005518285.1 Brachyspira catarrhinii
TTTTAATATTTAAAAATTTAAACCAATCGGCAAGCGGTTCGTATAATTTTGATTTCTCATTAAATTTTTTTAACTCCAAAAAGTGCATTTCAAAATGGTTTGTCAGTATTTCGTTTGTATCGAATTCTTTAATAAAATAGCAACTATGAGGTTTATCCTTATTTTCCGTTAAATTGAAATCTAAAATATTAATGCTTATTACGGGATTTAAATCTTCGTATTTATTTTTCGCTTTCAAATTTGCCGTATAACTTTTAGCCCAATAATAAAGTCCTCTGTAAATGAAAGATTTATTTCCCACTCGCTGAATTTCAATAATGACAGTTTCTCCATTTTTAGTTTTTGCTCGCACATCTACTATTGTCTCTTTTCCGTTAATCGATTCTTTTAAGTTGAAAGTGTTAAGAATAGTTACTTCTTCAAATCCTTCTTGTCCAGCGTCAATTCTAACGGAATTAATCAAATCTTTAAGAATATTTTGACTATCTTCTTTTGAGAGTAGATACCGCATAAAATAATCGTTCAAAACTTTAAAATCTTTTTCCAACATAAGCAACATTATAACAGAATAATTTTATTTGTCAAAGATATTTAATTTAAAATAAAAATAACGGCTGCATATTTAATATACAACCGTTATAAACAATTCTAATTATTTATAGAACAGGGCTTTCATGCATAGCTTTTAAGCGAGTCCATCTTCTGTCGACTTCTTTTTGGAAAGCTCCGAGTATATCGGGATACTTCAAAAGATGTTTCGTTTTTCCCATCATTTCAAGCCATTTTTCAACGGGCAATTTTTTATCGTCCGCTATCATATTGGTAATTGTCGTTACTCCATGTTCCACTTCGTATAGAGGGAAGAAGCAAGTGTCAACCGCCGCTTTAATAACATCTTTACCCATATCGTCTGGAGATTTCCAGTTTAAAGGGCATGCTATTAAAAGTTTAACGAATGCCGTTCCATGATTATTCGCATACCATTGAGCTTTAGCCGCTTTTTTAACCAAATCCAAAGGATAAGATTCGCAGCCAGTGGCGATATACGGAATATGACAGCCCGCAAATATTTGAGCCACATCTTTATGGTTAAACTGTTTTCCGACTTCCGCTTTTCCAACATTCGATGTCGAAGTTCTATGTCCCAACGGAGTTGAGAACGATAATTGGTTTCCAGTATTCATGTATCCTTCGTTATCGTATTCGAGTATTATCATTTTATGATTTCTAAAAATGTATCATTATGCCATATAGCTATTACATTTTCAGTTGCAATATTAAAATCAATTTTATGTTCCTTTAAATAATCTAATACTAAATACATTACTTATCCTTATCAAAACTTATCTGAATAAACCATAAACTCTCTTAAAATACTTATTAATTCAACCCTATTATCATAGTAAAACCTAGCTTTGTCAGATAGGTTTTCTATTTCATTAGCTTCATCAGTAATATAGCCGTTGAAGTCTTCATATGTTTCTTTTATCATTTTTTAAGATCCTTATTTTTAATTCATAAGTTAAATGAATTATACATTTTTTTAACAAAGACAATAAACTACTAATATGTATATCCCATAAATAATAGCCGTATGGTAAATCTTTATGATAATTGTATACATCTTCGTTCAAATCATCTATTGTTATTTTTCTTATATCATCATCTTTTATAGTTTTAGCTACTTCATAAATAAAATTATAATTTTTTATTATATTATTATATTCTTCTGTATATTTTCTTAATATAAAAATAATTACATCAGCAAACAATTCGGCATTATAAAAATCTTCTTTTCTTTCTGCTTGTAAATATAGATGAACTAAATATGTTGTATGATAATTTTTATAATTATTAAAATTGTTAAACTTAATTTGTCTACATACTTCCATTATTTTTTTATTCATTTTTTATTTCCCAATTTATCCTCCCCAAATTCTTGTATACATTCCTTACATCTTAAATAATAAGAAGTATTTCCATCTTTTTTTAAATGTTTTTTATAGATATTACAATAATTTGAGTTCTCGCCTTCGCATAAATTACCGCATCTTTTTGTGTTCTCATCATCTATGCTAATCATCAATTTATATTGTATAAGTTTGTATTTAATCATTATTCTATCCTTAATAGCTTTTTTATTTCTGAATAGTCCTTATTAAACTCTGATAAAGCATTTTCTAAATATTCTATGTAATAAATAGTTTGTTTATCATTTTTTACAACATCAACTAATCTCACTTTACCTTTATACTCTTTGAAATAATCACAAACCATTTGTTTCCTACAATATCCAATCCCGCCTTGAGTACCTTTAACTTTAATTAAGAAAGGGCTGTTCTTAGTTTTATTTTTCATACTTACTCTCCAACATCTTATATTTTTTATAATCACTTAAATATGGAAATCCAGTATATTCCTGTTTCTCTTCAAGATAACATTCAATACAATGTTCATTAATATAGCCTAAAGCCACATCATAATAAATAAAATCTATAAAAGGTTTTGACTCATAACAATAATCACATATCATATATACATTTGATAATTTTCTTTCAAGTCTTTTAAATCTCTTTTTATCTGACTTCATTAACCTATTAAGTTTAGATTTTTTAATACTATAAACTTCTTGTAATGTTTCTATACTATCATTAAAATCATCTAGTATTATTTTATAGTCATCTAAATGCTTTTTATATTTTTTTATAATATTTTTATTTTTTAAAATATTTTTATATCTTTTATTTTCTCTAATTTTTCTCATCCATATTCTCCGAAACAACTATTTGAAATAGTTCTCCGATTTTATCCTGATAATATTCTTTTTTATTGCCCATCCTTCCATAACTACTGCGAATTGTACAAAAAGGAATATTTTTATTTCCTAAGAAAATAAGCTGAATATATTTGCCTTTTTTAAGTTCATAATAAGAACCGTCCAAAGCCTTTGTGTCATATTCTAGCAAGTCTTTATTTGTATTCTCATCAATAGTAATGTCTTTAACTGCCAATAATTCCGCAGTTGTCTGCTCCCAAAGTTTAGGGTATCTTTTAGAAAACTTTATTTTATTCATATTTAAACCTCTATAAATTAGTAGATAATAGATACATAAATAAATTAATTAAAAACAAAATAAAATAAGGAAATACAAATTGCTGAATAGTTTTATCCGTATTGTCTTTTTTTAACATCTGGTTTACATCCATTCCTCTTTTATTAGCTATTAAAAAAACAACAACCGCTAATAAAAAAATCATAGATAAAAATCCAAAATAAAACATAAAAATAATCTTCATTTTATATTCCTCACTTCTTTTTTCTTTTATCAGCTCTTCTCTTAAAATCTTTCTTCAGTTCAAAATCCAAACAAGCCTTACGGCTTACTAATGTAGAGCCTTTATATACCCGACAAATTAAAGAACCGTATGCAGATTTAGCAAACCTACATTCAAAGCAATAATATTGAGTTTTTTGTCTATTAGTCATTAAAAAACCTCCAGATATGGATTTTTAATGTATTCAATATCTTTTTTTAACTGAAAAATCTGATATTCATAATTAGATACTTCTCTCTCAAGTTCTGATACTCTTTTTTTAGTAGTGTCATTCTGTAAAGCATTTATTGCTAACAAAAATAATACCCAAAGAAACAAAGCAAAAATTAAGTTCTTCATAACTCCTCCTTATAAATATTTTTTAATATTATCTTTAAGAAATAATTTAATATTGTATTCATTACAAAATCTAATAATATTTTCTATCCATTCTTTTTGAGGAATAACTTTATCTTTTCTATTTCCTGTCTCTGCCCCAAGTATTATTTTTTTTATTCCTCTTATTTTAAAGATTGATTTTTTCGATATAGAATATAAATCTATAGGCTCTAAAATAGGTTCTATATTTATTAATCTATAATCATTTATAGAGTTTATATAGACTTCCAATTCTTCCTGAGTAGTTATAGTTAATCCTATAAAAATATTTTCAAACATAAAATGAGAAAGCCCTAAAGAAAATATTACTTTTTCAAAGTCATTATTTTTAGTTAAAAAATAGTATTCATTTTTAGGATTTTCTATTATAGTATTAAATACTGTTTTTATAGTATCATTATCCCAATATGCTATATCTGACATTGAGTTCATAAATATTCTTTTATTTTTTATTTTATTAATTTGCTTAAGTCTTTCTAAAAATATTTTAGGTTTAGAAAAGTCTTCAATAAAATTAAATCTATCATTTATTTTTTTAGCATAGCAATAAGGACAGCCTCTAGGACAACCAACAACAGGGTTTATTGTCATGTCGCACCATTCAATATTTTTCATTATTCCTCCCAAATTACAGGCTCGCCCAATAAATATTTTTTTATTTTATATAAAGTATCAAAGAAACCGTATGATACACTTACGGCATAGCCTTGTTCTTTTTTCTTTCTAAGCCATACCTTTTG
>NZ_SJDU01000188.1 GCF_005518285.1 Brachyspira catarrhinii
GTCTTCGGGAGCGGTAAAATATTCGTCTTCGGGAGCGGTTAAATATTCTCTATAACCTCCATCCGTATGGACTCCTCTAACCTGTAAATGACAACATATATTTGGTCTGCCTATTCTACAAGGATAACAATTTCCACAACTTACAATTTGGTCGACTATTACATGGTCTCCTTTTTTTACTTTTGTGACTTTACTTCCAATATCTTCTATGATTCCGACTACCTCATGCCCCATAACTCTCGGATATGTGGCAACGGGAGAAGTTCCATGATATATATGAACATCCGAACCGCATATACCAGCGGCTTTTACTTTAACTAAAACTTCATTATCCGACTTTATTTGAGGTTTTTCCACATCCTGACAAATTAATTCCATTGGTTTTATTGTAATAAATTGTTTCATAAATTTTAATTTCCTTAAAATATAAAATTTTTTAATTAATTACCTAAAAGACTTGGAAGCCATAAAGTTATAGCTGGCACATATGTAACTAAAAGCAATACTATCATCATCCATATAAAAAAGGGAGCTAAACCTTTTATAGATTCGGTTAATGGCACTTTTCCTATATCGGATGCAACGAATAAACAAACTCCCACAGGAGGCGTAGTTAGTCCTATTACTAAATTTAAAACTGCGATTAATCCAAAATTTATCGGGTCTACGCCAACTTCTGTTACAACTTTTATTAAAACTGGAACTAAAATTAAAAGAGCGGATATGGTTTCTAAAAAACATCCTGCAAATAAAAATATTAAATTAATTAATAATAATATTAATATTTTATTTGTGGTAATTGATAATAATGTAGACGCTAATAATTGAGGTATATTTTCCGTAGCAAGTATCCACGCGAATATATTAGCAAACCCGACTAAAAGCATAATGCCAGCGGTGGTTTTAAGAGAATCTTTTATAATTAAAATAATATTTTTAAAATTTAATTTTTTATAAATAAATATTCCAACTAATAAAGCGTATAAAACCGCAACAATAGAAGCTTCCGTTGGGGTAAAAAATCCTCCCAAAATTCCAAATAGAATAATAAATACCATTATTAATGACCATATACCGTTATATAAAGATATTAATGTTTCTTTAAGGGTAGACCGTTTTTGTATAGGATAGTTTCCTTTTTTAGCTATAAGATATACTATAACCAACATACCTAAACCTAATAAAATACCTGGCAATATGCCTGCTACAAATAATTTTCCTACGGAAAGCCCCGTTAATGTTCCAACTATAATCATTGGCAAGCTTGGAGGTATAATAGGACCAACTAATGACGAAGAACAAGATATTGCAACGGCATATTTTGGGTCATATCCTTCTTTTTTCATAGTAGGTATCATAATATTTCCTATGCTGGCAACATCGGCTAAAGCTGTTCCAGATATTCCTGCAAAAACCATAGAAGCTACGATATTAGACATACCAACCCCCCCCCTAATATGTCCAACTAACGCTTTTGAAAATGCGATTATTTTTCGAGTTAGCCCTCCTTCATTCATTAAATTTCCAGCTAAAATAAATCCAGGAATACAAAGAAGCGTAAACGAATCCAAACCGCTATACATTTTTTGAGCAAATGCAATTAAAGGTATATCGCGCCCTAAAAAATATATAAAACATGATAAACCTAAAGAATAAGAAACTGGAACGCCTATTAAAAGAAAAATTATAAATGATAAAAATAATATTAAAGCCATAAAAGTCTCCTTAATTTTTATTTATATTTGTTAAATTATCTAAAAAATTAGTTATACCGTATAAAGATAGGAAAAGAAATAGTATAAAAACCATAGAATATGGAATATACATAGGCAATCCAGTCACTGGAGCTATTTGACCAACTCCTAACAGGATATATTTATACGATTGAGAAAATATTATTATAGATAAAATTGAAATCATTAAATCGGATATAACTTTAAATATACTTATTATTTTTTTAGGAAACATCGTAAATAACAAATCGACAAATACCAATTTTCTTTCTTTCAAAACGACAGGAGCAACAAAAGCAACTATATGTAAAAATAAAAATCTTGAAATTTCTTCAGTCCATGAAATTGAAATCGGTATAAAGAGTCTTGTTGCTATTTGCAATAGAACGACTAAAACTAAAATAATAAAAAGAAATGTTCCGATAGACAATAATATTTTAGCTATAAAATCATTAACTTTTCTAATTTTATCCAACATAATTCACCATCCTATTGATTGTTTAATCTATAGCTAATATTTTATTATATATAGTTTTTTGTTCTTCAGTTAAGCTGGATTCCATAGCGGGTTTTACGATATTTTCAAATTCAGCTTTATCCACATCTATAAAAGTAACTCCTTTGTCTTTTAGAAGCTCTACATATTCAGTTGATATTTTATTAAATTCTTCCAAACCGTAGTCTTGAGCTATTTTGCTGGCTTCAAAAACTTTTTCTCTTATATCTTGAGGCAAAGAATCTAATTGATTTTTACCTACAACAACATATAACCACGAATAAACATGTTCAGTTAAGTTTATATATTTTTGAACTTCATAAAATCCAGATGTATAAACTAAATCTATAGGATTTTCCTGTCCTTGTATAGTTCCTTGTTGAAGCGAGGTAAATACTTCATTTAACGCCATTGGAGTCGGTTTTGCTCCCAAAGCTTCCCACGCCTTTACAAATAAAGGAACATTTGGAATTCTAACAATTAAATTATTTAAATCGGAAGGTTTTCTAATAGGTCTATTTGAAGTTAAATTACGAGGAAGTCTTAAAACATAAAGAAGAGGAACTAAACCGACTTTATCTTGTATTTCTTTGGCAATTTCATCTCCTATTTCGCTTTCTATTCCTTTTTGAACATGTTCAACGCTTCTAAAAGTATATGGAACAGCCATCACCGCAGTTTTAGGCGCCCAAGTTTGCAAAGATTCTCCCGTTATAGTCATTTGTGAAGTTCCTAATCTAATACCGTTTATATTGTCTATTTCAGAACCCTCAAGACTATTTGGGTAAACTTGTATTACTAATTTGCCTTCCGTTAAACGGTTCACTTCTTCCGCGAACTTTAAAGCTACTTTATGCATTATATTATCTTCCGCAAATATATGCCCAAGTTTCCAAATAATAGGTTTATCAGAACCATTATTAGAACCGCAAGATAACGCTAATAAAAGCAACCCAAACATTAACAATTTTTTCATTTTGTTTCTCCTTTAGAGTTTATTAAAAATTTATATACATTTTCGTATATACATATGCCATTTTTTAGGCTATCTTCATATTTATTAGCCTCTATTTCTCCGCTATAGTATATATCATCCACTAATGGAGATTTCTTTATAGATTTTATATCGTTAATCATCATATCGGTATTAGATAAATATTCTTCGCCATTACCAAATATATCAGGGTCTATTAATAATATAAAAGTTCCTATATTTCTATATTGCTCAAGTTTATCATACATAGGATTAACCCTTTTACCAAACGCTCCAGTAAATAAACCCGTAAATCCTTCAACCATAGAAGCTAAAGCCGTTCCCTTATGGGCAGCCATAGGCGATAAATACATCACTTTATAAGGGTCGGTAGTTGGAACTCCATTTTCATCTACTCCCCAACTACTTGGTATTTTTGTATTAGATTCTCGAGCAGCTAAAACCTTTCCCAAAGCGACTTCGCTTGTAGCCATATCTATTAATATGTTTTTTTCTTTACCTGGAAATCCATAACAAATAGGATTAGTTCCAAAGTATGCTTCCGCTCCTCCAAAAGGAACTACGCATTTATCCGTATTTACTAATATCATAGATATTAATTTATTATTTAAAGCCATTTTAGCATAATATGATAAAGCTCCACAATGACTAATATTTTTTATTAATACCATAACCATGCTATTATTTTTTGCCACTTCTATACTTTTATCCATAGCAAATTTCATGATGCAATGCCCCATACCGCCATTAGCATCGATTAATACGCTATTCTTTTTAGAAAAATTAAATGTAGGATTAGCGTTTAAATTAATACCGCCAGCTTTAATCCTTTCGCAATAATGTTGCACTCTAATACTACCATGAGACCTAACGCCTATAGCATCGGCATAAGACAAAACATCGGATACTACATCGGCATCTTCAGGCTTCATATTAAATTCGCATAATTTATCCCTTATAAGTTTTTTAAGTTGCGAAATAGATATAATTACATCCGACATAAATAATCCCTTCATTTAATGATATACTAGTATTTTAATAAATTTAATTGATTTTGTCAACTGAAAATTTGAATTTTTTTCGCTTTTTTAACGAGAAGTTTAAAAGTTAATAGTCAATATAATACATTTTATACAAATTTTAACGCATGTAGATTTTAAAAATAAATTAATTAATGAAATTTTTGGT
>NZ_SJDU01000189.1 GCF_005518285.1 Brachyspira catarrhinii
AATGCGGAAGCAAGGATACTAAATCTATAGATCATATTATAAAAAAATAAGATATAAAATAAAATATATAATATAAACTTGTTTTTTATATATAATTATGTTATACTATAATAAGTATAGTAAATTAATTTTTATATTGGAGAATTCTATGACATTAGATACTTTAAATAAAGAAGTTGAGAGACAAAAAAGAAAAATAGCTGATATAGAAGAAGCTATCAATAAAGTAGAAAAAGAATTAGGAGAAGATTTATCTGCTGAGAAAAGAGATATTAAAGATCAAAAGGAATTTCTTGAAGATCCTGGTTTGCAAATTGCTATTGTTGGTACTATAAAGGCTGGAAAATCTACTTTTATTAATGCTCTTTTTGAAGATTATATAGCTTCTACTGAAGTTACTCCTGAAACTGCTTCTTTAACTAAATTCAAATACAGTGATCAAAATAGATTAATTGTAAAATTTTACAATAGAGAAGAATGGAATAAATTATGGAAAAGTGTTGAAGAATCTGAAAATAGAAGTAAAAATAGAATTTTCAGAGAAGAATACGATAGCCTCCATTCAAATGAAATAGAAAGCAGCTATATAGGACGAAGCGATGAGATAATAAATGTTTCTGATATAAATGAATTAAAAGAAAAAGTAAAAAAATATACCTCTAAGCAAAGCAGAGAACATTATTTTGTAAAAGAATTAATAGTAGAATTGAATAATCCAAGAGTTCCTAAAAATGTTACTATAGTAGATACTCCCGGACTCAATGATGTCGTAGAATATCGTTCTAATATTACAAAAGATTATATAAAAAGAGCAAATGTTGTAATAGTATGTGTAAACTCTACTAATTCTCTTACTAATGAAGATTATCTAACTCTTACAAAAGTTTTTGAAAATGCAGGTGATGATTTATATAAAATTATAATACTTGGCACAAAAATTGATATGCTTAATAAAACTCAGGAAGATTGGAAAAAACTGCATGATAATTGGAAAAACTATTTAAAAGACTACTACAAAGATGAAAGTCTGCTTAATAAAAATATAATAGGCATATCTTCTTTTATACACTCTAATTTATTAGATATGAAGAAAAGTTCTAATTATGATAATGAAGAGGCTTTATTTGCTATACTAAAGCTTGCTAAAAATTACGGAATAAATGTAAGTATGATGAATCCTAATTCTATTTTAGAAAATGCTGATAAAATCAAAGAATATACAAATATAGATAAAGTTCATTCTTTAATGACTATAGATATACTTTCAAAGGGTATAGAAATAGCAATGAGTGATTTAGAGAGAAGATATAATAGTATGATTACAAATATCAATAATAAAGCTCAGGAATTGAATTTAGCTAATGAAGAGAGCAGAAAAACTCTTGATATGGATGTTGAAGAGAAAGAGGCATTTAAACTTGCTAAAAATGAAGAAATAAAATTGATAGAAAAAACTATGGACAGCTTAACTAAAGCATTTGAAGATATAAAAAGTAAATGGCTTGAACAAAATGAAAAATTAAAAAGAGCCATAAGAAGTTAATAATTATTAAAAATAAAGGAGATATAATATGGGATTTTTTAGTGATTTATGGGATTTTGCTTGTGATTGTGTAGGAGGCGTTGTAGAGGCTGTATCTGATATAAAAGATGCAGTAGTTGATTTCTTTTCAGGAACTAAAACTAAAACTATAGATACTTCTACACATGTAGTAAAAAATATGCCTGAGGAAATATATGATCAAAGAACTGCAACTATTAATCAGACTATGGAGATGAATAAATTTCTTGATGAAACAAGAGATAAATATAGAAAAATACTTCATGACAAAGAAGAAGCTACTATTAAGTATGCCAGAGATATTTTTGATAAAATATTGAAAGAAGTAGACAAAAAAATTATAAAATCTAATGACAATAAAAGTATAAATATTAATGATATAGATATAAAATTTAACCAATCCATATATGATTTTAGAAATACTTTTTCAAGTACAATATTGGATAAAATAACTTTATCTAATGGCAAATGCGAAGATATTTTAAAAATAGAAGATACTAGTACAAAAAGAAAAAAAATGGAGAATTATTTAAATGGTTTGATAGATGATGCTTTGGATAATTTCTGTAAAGGCATAGATGATATAACAAAAAATACTATATCTGCTATAGAAGATAATATAAACAGAGTTTTATCAAATCATAAAGAAAGTATAAAAAATATAGAAAAAGAGTTAAATGAAAATATGAAATTGAAAGATGATGAGATAGAAAAAAAACGAAAAGAATATGATAGAAGAGAAAAGATTATTAAATCTCTAATTGCTTGATTTTATTATGTGGTATTCATTTGGAAATAAAAAAACTGCTGCTAAAAATAAAATAAAAAAAGAAAAACCATTTAAAATTCCTAAAACTTTGAGTAATTTTATTGAAAGCAGCAGAAAAAATAGTTTAAAACAGTTAAACAAAATAGAAGCAAAAATTATAAAAAATATCAATAAAGATTTAGATACTTTTTTAAAAAAAATAAAAAAGTATAATGATATAATTGATATTTCAGATATAGAAAAATCGTATAATAAAATAATACATGATTTTAGAATAACTTTTTCTAATGAAATATTAAAACATATAGATATATCTGATACTAAATGCCTTAATATTTTGAAATTCAAAAGAAGCAAAACTAGAAGAGATAAAATGAAAACATATGTTAATACTCTTACTGATGATGCTTTAAAAAAACTTTGTCAAAACATAGATGAAATAACAGATATTACTTTAAAAAAAATCAAAAAAGACATAAGTAAAAGTAAGACAAATTATAGAAAAGAATTAAAAAATATAAATCAGGAACTAGATACAGAAATGGAATCTAGGAAAAAAAATATAGCTAAAAAGAGAAGAGTTTATAACAAGAAAAAGAAATCTATAGATAATCTTTTAGAGACAATAATTATTTAATTATTTATAAAATTATATAAATTAGGAGAAACAAAATGTTTGGATTATTAATAGGATTAGGAACTGCTATATTTAGTGCTGCTTCAAGTGCAGCTGCAACTGCAGGAAGTGTTTTAGCCAGTGCAGGTACAGCAATATCAACTGCTGCAACTACAGTAGGAAAATATGTAGGCAGTATAGCATCTAAAGCGTTAAAAGTTATACCTCCGGAACCAAAGATTCCTTATCCTCAAAGAGTTGATAAAGTAATAAAATTTATAAAAAATGCTGCTAAAAAACTTTCTGATCAGTCTAATAAAGATATAGAAAGTATGCCTGCCTATGATCCACATGATGCTACTATGTCAGAGCTTCGTAATTTACAAATCATGCTTAATAATATTAAAAAAGCAGATTTAAGAGATAAAACTTCAGTAATTGAAGAGATTTTTATTTCAAATGTTAAAGAATCTTTTGATAATATAGAAAAATTTATAAAAGACGATATATGTTCACATGGAATAAATATAGATATAGATTCTTTAAGATTTAATTTTGATAAATTTATAGATAATTTTAGCAATTCTTTTTCATTAAATGTTGACAGCAGATTATCTTTGTCTGATTATAAATGTATATCAATATTAGGCATGAATAATCCAAGTGAACGTTCTTCAAGTATGAATAGATATATAGATGAAGTTATAAATGAATATTTGGATAAGTATTATAGAGATTTGGATTTTATAACAGAGAGTACAATAGATTTTATATATAGAAATATAGAAAGAGTTAGAAATGATAATTTAGATTCTATAAATTCAATAAAAAAAGAATTAGATGATAATATGAATTTAGATTATAGTGAAATAGAAAATAAAAGAAAATATTATGACAATAGAGATAAAATTATTAATAATCTTTTTAATACATTGAAATAAATTTAAAATATGAAATAGGGAATAATAAATGGAAGATAAACTATTGCAAAAAATCGAAGACCTACTTAATAATATGAAAAAATTTCAAAGTAAATTATCGTATATAGATTCTGTAAGAGATGATTCTGATAAGATAAGAGAAATGAAAGATATTGTTATTAATAAAGCAGGAGATTTTTGGGATACTTTTAATAAACATTCAGAATCTACTAAAGATAATTTCAATAAAAATAATTTAAAATTTAATGATATAGAAAAAAATATACTTGATCTAAAAAATGATTTTAATAATTTATTAAACGCTAAAATAGAAGAACTTAATAATAATATCAATACAAAAGCAGAAGAAGCTAACAGAAAAACTGATACTGTTAATAATTCCTTAAAAGAAGAATTAAATATTTTTAGGGATAATCTTTCTAATTCAGATAATTTATTAAACGCTAAAATAGAAGAACTTAATAATAATATTAATACAAAAGCAGAAGAAGCTAACA
>NZ_SJDU01000019.1 GCF_005518285.1 Brachyspira catarrhinii
AAGAAAATTAAAAAAATTATTAAGCGTGATGAGAAAATTAAAAAAATTATTCTTGGCTTTGTCCGTTTTGTTATTAATATCTTGCGCCGTGAATGTTAAAATGGTTGAAGATGATTTTTACGGCGAAAAGTCTTATCATTATCAAACTTCTTATATGAGCGTTGGAGATATTGAATTTAGATTTACTGCAACCAAAAATCCTGCAGTTATAACTTTAGAAGCGCAATATGTAAAATACGAAGCTTTTACAGTTTCAAAAGGCGATAAAATAGTTTTAAGATTTAACGATGACACTTTTGTAAATCTTAATTATATTAACGATATGCCTTCCGTTTCTAGTTATTATTCAAGTTATTCTTTTAATAGTTATTGGGGAGTTTCAGTTCCTATAAATAGTTATACAATAAACGCCGCTGCAAGAATTAATAACGATATTGGAACTTTGACGGCAATAAGGATTGAAAACAGCGGAGGATTTAAAAATTTGGATGTTAGCAAAAGTTTTGCAAATACATTTCAAAAAGCGTATAATGATATAAAAAATAAAATAAACGAATAAAATTAAGGAGTTATAAAATGAAAAAGATTATATTTTTATTTTTAATTTTTTCTGTGGTAGTTTTCGCAAAATGGGAAGTCGGCACTGATTATACAACTGGAGGGGATTATCCCGTAACTACTTTTATAACTTACGATGATACGAACGAAGCCTATGTAGGGATAGGTGTTAATGTAGATGGGACAGGTTTTTCTGTGGTTACAATTCATATAAGTTATAAAATAAAAAAAGAGGACGATTTGGTTTTAATCATAACGGATAATGAAGGTAATAATATAAATTGCCATTTTCATTCTGATGATTTGGAAGATTATTATATAAAAGTGCCATCTCGTAGGTCTACCGTATTAACCAAAATGCTTTATAATGGACAATCCGCAATATTAAAGAATACAGATACTGACGAAATATTGGCTACATTCGATTTAAGAGGAATAAAAGAAATCATGCAAAAACATGTTGGTTCTTCTTATTGGTATAAATATAAATTAAATGATTAGATTTATAAATATTCATCGTCATTACGAGGCGATAGCCGAAGTAATCTATTCTAATTTAGATTGCCACGCCTCACGCAGTGCGCCTTTGCAACGGCTCGCAATGACAAAGTGTGCGCTCTATCACATTACGAGTGATTGAAAGGAAGCGAAGTAATCCAAACTAAATAAAATTTGATTTTAAAATTTAGCTTTATTAATAGTGGATTACTTCGTTCGTTTGGCAAAATGCTCGCTTTCGCGCACTCGCTCGCAATGACAAAATATTTGTATAATTTAAAAAATATTATAAAATATTCTTAAACTTAAAAAGGAATTAAAAATTGAATATTGTTAATTTGAACGATAAAGAACAGATAATAACTTTTTATTTGATAGCTAATTTTGTTATAGCGATTTGTTTATTGTATTTGATATTGTCCGCAATATTTAGGAAAGTTTTTAAGAATAAAAAAAAGAAAAGAAAAAAAGATATAGTGGAACTCTTTTGGGAAAAAGACAAAGAAAGCAAATCGAAAACTATTTTCAAAAGAATATTTTTTATATTTCTTATTTGTTTGACTTCGCTATATATTTTTAACGCTATTTATTTTATAATTAATAATATCGAAATTATAAAAAATGTTTTGAAGATTGAATAAAGATATTTTATTTAATTCTTTAATAATGTTATAATATTAATAAAATAAATATAGAGGTTTATTTTATGAAGAAAGGTTTTTTATTAATGTTTAGTATTTTTTCAAGTTTATCTTTATTTTCATGCAAGCCGAAAGGCGAAGTTAATTTTACCATAGTCGAAACTACGGATATTCATGGGATGATTTTTCCATATAATTTTATTACCGATAAAGAAGAAAATACTTCGATGGCTAATATTTGTTCTTATATTAAAAAATTAAAAAGCGAAGGGAAAACGGTTTTACTCCTCGATAACGGAGATACCCTTCAAGGACAGCCTACCGTTTATTATTATAATTTTATAGCCACAAACGAAAAACATATATGGGCGGAAGTTTTAAATTATATGAATTACGATGTCGTGACTATGGGAAATCATGATATTGAAACGGGGCATAATGTTTACGATAAAATTGTAAAAGAAATAAAAGCTCAAGTGATAGTCGCAAATTTGATAAACGAAAAAACTAAAGAGCCTTATTTCAAACCTTATACGATTATAAAGAAAAACGGAGTAAAAATTGCAATTTTAGGAATGATTGAACCAGCGATAGAAAGACAACTTCCAAAAATTTTATACGAAGGAATAATTGCCGAAGATATGGTAGAATGCGCTAAAAAATGGATTGAAATCATAAAAGAAAAAGAAAAACCCGATATGATTGTCGGACTCTTTCATTCGGGAGCTAATTATACGGAAGATAAAGAAAAATATAAAAACGAAAACGCGAGTCAGTTGGTTGCCGAAGAAGTGGAAGGTTTCGATATAATATTTGTGGGGCATGACCATCAAGGCTGGAACGGAAAAGGCTACGATGAAACTACAAAACAAAAAACAAAAGATGTAAAAAGTCCGAGCGGAAAAATTATCCCGATATACGGAGGAGTTAATGCCGCTCGCTCAATCGCTTCCGTTGATGTTAAAATGATTTACGATAAAGACGCTAAAAAATGGAATATTGATTTTAACGGAGAATTAATCGACCCTTCGCAATATGAAGCGGATAAAGAATTTTTGGAAAAATTTAATAATGATAAAGAAAAAATTAAAACTTGGGTAGACAGGGATATTGGAGAGCTAAACACAAAATTAACTTCGGACGAGGCGATATTTGGCGACAGTTATTTTTTAAGCTTTATTCATGATTTGCAATTTGAAATAGCGGAAAAAGAACTTGGCGAAAAAGCGGATATTTCATTTGCGGCTCCTTTAAGCAAAGACGCCGTTTTGAATATCGGAAAAGTAAAAGTGAGAGATATGTTTAATTTGTATCCTTATGAGAATTTCTTTTATGTAATGAAATTAACGGGAAAGCAAATCAAAGATGTTATGGAATATTCTTATTGTAGGTGGTTTAATCTAATGACTAATATAAACGACCATTTGATATATTTCAAAAAAGACGCTAACGGAAATTTGATTTTCAATAATAGATATAATTCTTACGACACTTTAACTCAAACTTATAATTACGAAAGCATGGGCGGTTTGAATTATACGGTAGATGTTAGAAAGGGCTACGGAGAGAGAGTGAATATAATTTCTATGTCGGACGGTTCTCCTTTCGATTTGAATAAAGAATATAAAGTGGCAATTAATTCTTATAGAGGAAGCGGCGGAGGCGGACATTTGACGCAGGGAGCTAAAATAGATTTGAAAACTTTACAAAATATGGATTTGGTTATCAAATCTACCGATAAAGATTTAAGATTTTATATGATTAAATGGTTCGAGGAGCAAACGAATAGCGTGACGGTTGAAAAACTTAATAATTGGAAAGTTATTCCAGAAGATTATCTTAAAGCGGGTAGGGAAAGAGATTATAAATTATTATATCCCGATAAATAATAAAGCTTTATTATAATTAGTCCGAATTATAATTATAGCGTTTTTGTTTTTTATATTTTATAAATGAAGTTAATAAAATTTGTAATTGTATTTATCATAATATTTAATTCTTTAATATTTAATTCGTTAATCGCTCAAACTAATATTCAATCGGGGCTTTATATCGGAGCGGAACTAAAAGGAAATTTTTCGCCTTATCTTGACGGAGGCGGACAATTGACTTTATTTTACAGATTTATTTCGGATGTTTTTCCAGGTTATATTTGGCAGGGAATAAGAACGGATGTCGGAATAAGCGATTATATGACTGCGGAAAATAATAAACTCACGGTTTTTGCGGACGCTTCGATTATAGAATATGTCAATATAAACGCAAAATTATCGTTTTTGAATTATTATACTTTCGGAAAAAGAGGATTTGTCAATTTTGAAAATGCAAATCAATCTTTTTCCTCGAACGATATAGAAAGCGCTAATAAAACGGAAAATATTTCTCTCGAAGCGGAAATTACGCCGACATTCAAAGTTGAACTTTTTAAAAATTTGTTTGAAGGAAGAGGAATTGTTATTCAAGCGGGACTAACTTTTAAATACGCTTATATCAAAAACGGAAAATATCATTTGGATTACGATTTGCTACTTATAAGAGACAAAAACGACATTTCCTATAAATTGGATACTTTGCTTATAGCGAATTTATATCCGATGTCTGTCGGGCTAAATTATATGCTCGCTTATATGAATAATACGAAACAATTATGGCAGTCAATCGGAGCTTACGCTCATTTGGAATGGGAATTATTGAATAGAATTTATATGGAAGCGAATTTAAGAATCGGAGAATATATAAGTCATCCCGCTTTTAGAAAAAATCTTTACGCGGACATGAACGCTCTAATAACTTTTAGAATAATATAACTTATCTTATTTGTTTTATTAGCTTGCATATTAAATCCGCTTCGTTTTTTTGCAAAGTCGGATATATCGGCAGAGAAACGCTTTTCAAGTAAGCTCTTTCGGTATTCGGAAAATCTTCTTTCGGCAGATTCAAATATTGATGCAAAGGCTTAAATATAGGTTTTGCCACTTCGACTTTATGCCTTTCAAACATAGAAATCGTATCGTAAATATTCATCTCTCCGTTTAACATACAAACATATCTATAATAAGAAGGCTCTTCGGAGTCATGCATTGAAAATTTGCTTAATTTACTTTCCAAAATCGCCGAATCGTAAAACGAGGCAATATCTTTTCTCACTTCAATCATCCTTTCAAGATGTTTAAACTCTTCCATTCCAATAGAAGCTTGCAAATCTGTCGCGCAATAATTGAATCTGGAAATAAAATTTTCTTTTTTATCGTAATGAATAATATCTCTTATCGCGTCCATTCCCTTTTTTTTCGTAAGTATCATTCCGCCCGCGCCTCCAGAAGTTATCATTCGAGTCGCCGATAAAGAAAAATACGCGAAATCTCCGAAACTTCCCAAAAGTATATTTCTGTATTTTCCGCCCAAACTATGAGAAGCGTCCTCGATAACGGGAACTTTAATATCGGCAAGTTCGTCTATCAAAGCGCAATTTCCGAACATATGAGAGACAATAATAGCTTTCGTTTTTTCGTTTATAGCTTCGATTACATTGTCCATCGATATTTGAAAACTGTCTTCGTCAATATCTATTAAAATCGGTTTCGCTTTCAGATTTACAACGGTTTGAAGAGGAGAGGCGTTCAAGAAAGAAGACATTATAACTTCGTCTCCTTCGCCAATGTTTAAATATCTTAATGTAATTTCCAAAGCGCTCGTTCCGCTGCTTACAAATATTGCCGAAAAACCTTTTCCAAAATAATTTGCAAATGTTTTTTCAAATTCTTTTATAATATCGCCCGTAGCTAAATTGTCGCTAATCATTACTTTTAAGGCGCTTTCCAAATCTTTTTTTCTTATTGTGGGTCTCGAATGTCTTATCAATTTTATTCCCCGCTAATTAATAATATATTTAATCGTATTATGATATATTTAAATTATATTATTTCAAGTATGCCTATTAACAAATTTTACGGTAAAATAATATATTTGTTTTTTATATAAAATATGTTATATTAATTGTCTTAAATTGAATAAAAATAATTGAACGAGGTAAAAATGAATACCGAAAATAAAAAATTTGTTTTTAAAGTAGGAGTAATCGCCGCCGCAATAATATCGGTTCTTCTAATCGGAGCAGGATTATTTATAGGAATATTTTTATTTGCCTATGGAAAATCGAATTTAAATAAAATGGCTGAAAATTACGAAGTCTACGATGCGGAAATTTACGCCAAAAGGTTCGGAGATAAAGTAATCAAAGAATTAGTTTTAAATTACGGAAAAGATATAAATCAAACGGGCGAAGAAGATATAGGCGGATTGTATCAAGCGATAAAAAATAACAATATTAAAGCGGTTAAATTTTTTATAGAAAATAACGCCAATGTTGAAATTGCAACTTTTGACGGAACTACTCCTCTCGTATTGGCGATAGAAGAAAATAAACCGAAAATTGTCGAACTTCTGATTAAAGAAGGAAAAGCGAATATTTACGGTTCTTACGCGGGAGAAACGGACAAATATCCAATCTATTGCGCGGTTAAAAATAAAAATCTAAATATGATAAAAATTCTTTTGAATAATAATTTCGATTTGAAAAGAGAGCCTTCTATTTTAAGTTACGCGATAGAAAACGGCGATGAAAATATTATTAAATATTTGGTTGAAAAAGGTTCGGATGTAGATTATACAAGCATAAACGGAATGAGCGTTTTATACGATGCGGTTTTAAATTTGAATCCTAAATTGGTTGAATATTTTTTGGAAAAAGGAGCGAGTATAGAAAAAGCGGGAGAAACCGATGTTTACGGAAATATTATAACGGCTGCTGCTGGTTCTAAATTCAATAATTCAAACGATAAATTTCCCGTAGATTTAGAAGCGCTTGAAAAATCTGCGGAAAACAGCGCAAAAATAATGGAAACGATTATAAGCAAAGCTGATAAAAATCTTATAAACGATTATTTGGACGGAAAAACTCCTTTGATTATAGCGGTTGGAAATTCTTATTTGGAAACGGCAAAAATACTTATTGAAAACGGAGCTAATGTAAACGCGGTAGATTTTGAAGGATGGA
Organism: Brachyspira catarrhinii; assembly: GCF_005518285.1. GTDB lineage: Bacteria > Spirochaetota > Brachyspiria > Brachyspirales > Brachyspiraceae > Brachyspira > Brachyspira catarrhinii. The sequence continues at coordinate 6,754 of NZ_SJDU01000019.1, forward strand.
GCGCTTTAAGTTATGCGGTAAATAACGGAGATATTGAAATCGCAAAATTATTACTTTCAAATGACGCGAAAATTAAAGGCGAATTATTGCTCGCAATTAAAAGCCCGATAGTAGAAAGCAGAATCGATATGATGAAATTATTAATAGATAATAAAGCGAATATTAATTATGCGGACGAAGACGGATTTACTCCTTTTAATATTGCAATTGAAACGGGAGATATGGATTTGGTAAAATTATTAGTTACAAACGGAGCAAATGTAAATAGTTTAATGCCTTATGGCGGCGTCAATTTAATCGGATGGGCTATATCTGAAAACAATATGGATTTGCTTCAAATTTTAATCGAAAACGGAGCTAATATTAATAATACGGATGGAGATTCGTGGGCTGGCACTCCTTTAATGACGGCTTCAAGATTGGGGCTTGATAATGTCGTTAGAATTTTGCTTTCAAGAAACGCGGATATAAACGCAACCGATATTAACGGAAACACGGCATTGCATACGGCGGCGTTAAATTCTCAACTTTCGGTAATCAAATTATTATTGGATAAAAATCCGAGTTTAGATATTCAAAATAAAGTAGGAAACACGGCTTTACATTTGGCGGTTATTTCGGGAAATATAGATATTGTCGGAGAGTTGGTATTGAAAGGAGCGAACACTAAAATAAGAAATAACGATAGAAAATACCCTATTGATATAGCGAGAGCGAATAATAGCGCCGCAATATTTGAAATATTGAGAGAGGCTGAAAATAAAAATTAAAGTAAAAATATTAATTATTTTATCTGTTATAAATCAATTGTTTTTTTGACATAACTTGCTTTAAACCTTCTTTTGCCTGCGAATCTCCGCCGTTATAACTCAACGCGCTTTTGTAGCTTTCTTCGGCGTTGTCGAGTTCGTTCATTCTGAAATAGCATTTTCCCAAAGCCAAATTTATTTCAAACATATCTTTTTTATCGGTTGCTATATTTAAAGCTTCGTTGTAGGCGTAAATTGCATCGTTATATTGAAGTCTTCTGTATGAAAACGCTCCGTAAAGTTTATAATTTTCAACTTTTGGAGACATTTCTACCAACTGCCTATAATAAACTGACGCGTCATTATAAGAAGATATTTCTTCCATCATAGAGCATAAAGTTACCCATGCAGTTTCTCTCACTAAAGTAGTATTATTTTCATCGTTTGCCGCAATCAAAAGAGATTCTTTCGCCTTATCGTAATATCGAGTTTTATGATAAAGAATTCCGCCTCTGTATATGCTTTCTCTGTCTTTAGGATATTTTGCCAAAGTATAATCGTAGTAATTTACCGCTTCGTTATTGTTTCCTATCGATTCGTAATAAATTGCTAAAGTTCTGCTCGGGAACGCGTTTCCGATTCCTTCTTTAATAGAGTTTTCAAGGAGTCTGATTCCTCTGTCCGAATTTCCGTAATATAATTCCAATTCTCCGAGTCTCGGCATAAATATTAAATTATTCGTTTCAATTGCAAAAACTTGCTGATAATATTTCAAAGATTCGAAATAAGATTTTTTTCTGTAAGTTATATCTCCGAGTCTTTCCAAAGCCGTTATATATAAATCATCTTTTTTATCGACTATCAATATTTTTTTATAATTCGCTTCCGCTTCTTTTAACATAGCTCCTTTATAATACGCGTTCGCAAGCATTCCCACCGCTTCGTAAGTATTTTCATAATTTTTAATTTTAGTCAATCTCAAATAATATTTAATCGCCTTATCGTAAGCGTTTTCTTTTTCGTATAATTCTCCGAGAGATAAAATAGTTTCGACATCGTAAGGATTCTGTTCCAAAATTTGCTCGTAAACTTTTTTTATAGAATCGTAATCTTCCGTCTGCTGATAAACTCTAACGAGTCTGCCTGCCGAATCCGATTGCATTTTTGAATTAGCCAAACTTTTTAAATACATTTCTATAGCGCTGTCGGTGTCTCCCGATATTACATAAAAGTCGCCCAAAATATTTGCAGCTTTATCGGCGTATTCTCCTTTGCTCGTTCGCACTAATTTATTTAAAGTGTCGTAAGCTACCGTTTGCAATCCTTCGTTTAACGCTATTATTCCGACATAAAACATAGCTTCGTCATTTTCTTCCAATCTTAAAACTCTTTCGTAATAACCTTTAGCCAAACGAGGCAAATCTCTATCCATATAAAATTGTCCTAATGTGAGTAGGGTAGGGATATAATTCGAGTTTACGGTTAAAGTTTGTTCCAAATAATATAAAGCCTGCTCTGGCATTTCGCTTTTCAAATAGGATATTGCCAAGTTATATTTTAATCTTTCGTCTAAATATAAAGAATTAGTCATATTGTTAAATAAATTAATAGCGTTTATATAATCTCCCGTTTCGTTATAAATTTTTCCAAGAAGTATATTCGCGTCATATTCTTTTTTTGGGTCGATAGTCGAGCTGATTTCTTTTTTTAGAATAGCTTTCGCTTTTGCGTAATCTTTATTATTGTAATATTCTTCGGCTAAAGTATATTCGTCTATGATTTTTGGATTTAATCTTATTTTTCCTTGAACTATCGCTATATTCAAAGAAACTATTGATATAACTCCTAAAGCTCCGATGCATAGAATAAAAACAACGGTTTTTAATTTTTTGTATTTTGACAATTTTTTATAATATGTCTTCTTCTTGTATGCCATCTAAAATCCCGTTAATAAATTTATAAGAATCTTTATCCCCGAATATTTTCGCTATCTCTACCGCTTCGTTTATAATTATAGGTTTGGATATTTTTTCTTTCAAGTAGATTAAACTATAAATTGACATTCTTAAAATAGATTTATCCACATATTGTATTCTCTTTATATCCCAATTTTTAGAATATTTTTCAATGATTCCGTCAATTCTTTCCAAATTATTTATAGTTCCTTCGATAAGCTCTTTTGCAAATTTTTTTACCGAATCGTTTATATTTTTATCATCGTAATCGAAATATAAAACATCTTCGATATTCATCTCGCCTTTATTCATTTCGTAAGCGTATAGAGACATAACGGCGTAAATTCTCGCTTGAGTTCTATAACCGTAATTAGACAAATCCAAATCTTTAACTTTATCTTTCGATTTAACCAAAACTTTTTTCTTTAAGGCTTTTTTCGGTTCTATAGTTTCCGTAGTTTCTTCTATATTATTTAGATTATTCGGCATATTTTTCCTAATAAAAATTATAAAATACAATTCCGCTTTTTATATTTTCGGAATATTAAAGTATAAAATAGACTTTTGATAATTATTATATATTATATTTGTAAAAAATGAAGTTTATTTATTTTTTTAATTAATTATAGCCGTTAAGAATAGAATTTTTGAAAATAAATAACATATCAAATATATTCGTATTTATTTAGTTAACATATTGCTATTTATCGGAACATCAAAAATATGAAATTATATAGATTTGTATAAAATAACTATATTTATATCAATAATCTTATAAATATATATAAAGTTATTATTGAAAAATATATAAATTTTTGAATATTAAGATAATATACTATTGACTTTTTTGTTTTTTGAGGGTATATTTAACGAAATTTCGGATGCATGTTCCGATAAATAGCAATATGTTAACTATTTAAGAATAAAATATTATGAATAATCAAGATAAAAAACTTATAGACGATATAGTTTGGTGGATACCTTTTAGAAATTTAAGAAATAATATTCGCAAATTATTAATAAATAATTATACCGTTAATAATAAAATAAACGAATTGCTTAATATAACGGATAATTTGAATAATGAAGTTAATAATATCAAAAATATAAATTACGCCAATCCCAACGAATTAAAAATAATTTAAATATATTAAATACTAAAATTAATAATTATATAATAAATTCAGAAAAAATTAGAAGAATAAACGAATTAACAACTTATAACGAAGATAATTATTATAAAAAAAGAGTTTTTAAAGAAAATGTTCAATTAGTTGAAATAGGAATATCATCATTTTGCAATAGAAAATGTTGGTTTTGTCCAAATTCAATAATAGATAGAAACAGTTGCAATATAGAATTAAAAGAAGATTTATTTTTAAAATTATTAAACGAATTAAGAGAAGTAAATTATTCAAACTATATATATTTGCATAGATACAACGAACCTTTATATAATAAAGAATTGTTAATAAAAAGAATTAAACAAGCGAGAGAATATTTGCCGCAAGCTTATATTTACATAGTTACAAATGGAGATTATCTTACATTAGATTACTTAAAAATTTTAGAAAGTATCGGCGTAAATGCAATGGGAATATCATATTACTATAATGGAAACGATAAAAACATACCTTTTGATATAGAAAATATAATAAAGCCCGGGATGCAAAAATTATTGAATAAATTAAATTTAAATTACTCCGTAGTTCAAAATACAGAAGATTATTATGGATTAAAATTAGAATATAAAAATATGGATATAGAATATAGAGCATACGACCTTGAAAAACATGGAACAGACAGGGGCGGAATATTAAATGATAATGTAAATATTATTAATAGAATTGAAAAATGTTTTTTGCCTAATTTTCAAATAGTTGTAGATTATGACGCTAACTATACTTTATGTTGTAATATTAGAAGCGATGACGAAAATAGTAAAAATTATATACTTGGAAATATAGAAACGCATTCCGTTTTCGATATTTTTATGGGAGAAAAAGCCATTAATTTTAGAAAAGAATTGCTTTTAGAATGTCCTAAAAAAGGAGCTTGCGCTCATTGTTCAGACACAAGGCTATGGGAAGGTTTTATAGAATTAAAAAATTAAGCGGAAAAATCAAATTTTTGGACAACTACCATATATTTTTATGCAAAAATTATAAAGGAGAAGAAATTGATTATATTTACAAAAATGAAAAAATAAAATTATAATAAATAATCCAAAAACTTTTATAATCTTTTATTGATAAATATTTTTTATGTTATATCATATTGATAAAATTAATTAATTAGATTTTTATTTTATGAGATTATTTTTATTAATTCCTATATCGTTTTTTTTCTTTTCATGTTTAACGACTCCGAAAATCGATTTGAAAAATAGCGATTCTAAAATTTGGATTGAGAATATTAAAAATAAAACCGTTGCGGACGATTACGAAAATATTTATAGATTTGGCGGTAAAGCCGATTTGAATATATTTATTTACGGTTATTATTCTATGGCGATAAAATATAAACTATTTGAAGTCGAAAACGAGAGAGCATTTTATTATAACAAAACGACTTTAAAAAGCTATATAATCAAAACTTTGCCTAATTTGAATTTTTACGAATTCGATTTGTCTAAAAAATTATATAATCCCACAAAACCCGCTGCATATTTTGAAAATAATTTTAAGAATAAAAATATTTATGTCGTTATAGGATTGATATTAAAAAATAATATTTTATATGTAGCAAAAGATTATTCTGAAGATTATAAAAACAAATTAAATTCATGGTTTGAAAATAACGGAAATTTTAACGGAAACGAATGGACTCCGATTTCAAGCGCCGATTGGAATTCTTATCCTCTGCCGACAAAAGACGATTTGGATTGGAATAATATTTATACTATTGGCGAAATAATTTAAAATATAGTTATAATATCCTATAAAAATTAGTAGAAATTTTATAAAAATAGTTATTTCTTTTTATTCCAATTTTTTTTAAATATTTTATTATTTGTCTTAAAATCAGTTTAAATTAATAAATTTTTTGGAGAAAATAAAAATGGAAAATAGTATTTTATGCGATAAAGATAATTTAAAAAATACAAAAATTTTAAATAAGAGTAAAATAAAGAAAAATAGAATAGGGGAGCTTTATTCTGCGCTTTCGCATGGAGCGGGCGCTTTGCTTGCGATTGCGGGCTTCGTTCTTATGCTTGTGAAGGTTAATAATAAAAATGCCGTTATTCCCGTGATAATTTACGGAGTTGGAATAATTCTTCTTTATACTTTCAGTTCTCTGTATCATTTTCTGCCGAACGGAAAAGCTAAAAATATTTTTCGCAAATTCGACCACATAAGCATTTATATTTTTATAGCGGCGACTTATACTCCTTTATGCGTTTTTTCTCTTCCAAGAAATATTGGACTTTTGATTTTGGCTGTAATATGGACTTGCGCAATTTTGGGCGTCATATCGAATACGATTCTTATTTATAAAAGTCCTATACTCACAATAATTTTATATATTTCGATGGGATGGATTATAGTTTTTGCGTTTAAGCCTTTGATGAGAGAATTTGAAATATTGAAATTGAATTGGCTAATCTGGGGCGGAATATTTTACACGATAGGAGCTTTTTTATACGCGCTTGGAAAAAAATTCAACGACAAAGCTAAACAATTCACTCATGATATTTTTCACATATTCGTTTTAATGGGTTCGTTTTCGCATTATTGGTTTTTATATCGGTATGTTATAGTATAAAATTTTTAGTAATTGAAACTATTGACATATTTTTTAATTCATGTTATATTTAATGTAAATTTAATAAATAATGGAAAAATTAATTATGATTAAACACTATAAATTAGCATACTATAATTTCGTTAAGCAAAGCAAAGCAAAGCAAAGCAA
>NZ_SJDU01000190.1 GCF_005518285.1 Brachyspira catarrhinii
GTAAAAGTCGAAGGCGTAATTGCAAGAGATTTAAAAAAAGTTATGATTGACGGAAAACTTGTAAACGAAGAAATTAAAGGAAGCGATAAGTTTTATAAAGCCGATTTGATTCTTTTGGCGATGGGATTTGACGGAAGCGAAGATAATTTGAAAGAAATTTTTGAAATAAAATTTGACGAAAAAAACAATATTAAAGATTCAAATTTTAGCGCGAAATCGAAAATATTCGCTTGTGGAGACGCGAGAATCGGGCAGAGTTTAGTAGTTTGGGCTATTGAAGACGGAAAAAAATGCGCGATAGCGGTAGACGAATTTTTAAGCGCGTGAATTAAAATTATATTAAATATTCCGCTTGAAAGTTTATCAATATGCTATATAATAAAAATAATTTTTAAATTTAATTTTAATCAGGAAATGAAAATGGAAAAAATCAATATATTAAAAATTATGGAATTATTGCCTCACAGATACCCTTTCTTGCTTGTCGATAGAGTGGAAAGCGTGGAAGAAGGAAAAATACATGCGATAAAAAATATCACTTTCAACGAACCTCAATTTACGGGGCATTTTCCAGAAAGTCCGATTATGCCGGGCGTTCTTATGGTAGAAGCTTTGGCTCAAGTTTCGGGCATTTACTGTTATACGAAAATTTTGAAACCAGAAGAATACGGAAAAAAATTTATGTTCTTTGCAAAAATAGATAATGTCAAATTCAAAAATCCCGTTATCCCGGGCGATATAATGAATATGTTTGTTACGGTTGAAGCATTCAGCAACAATTTATTAAAAACGCATGGAGAGGTTAAAGTTGATGATAATCTCGCATGCTCCGCGGATTTGGGATTATTTTTGGTAGATAAAGAAGCAATGAAGATAAATAAATAAAATATTAAAAATAAAAAATAAAAATTAGGAAAATAAATGGAAAAAGAAATTCATAAAACAGCCGTAATATCAGAAAGCGCTAAAATATCGGACGGAGTAAAAATCGGTCCTTATGCGGTAATTGAAGGCGAAGTTAATATCGGCGAGAACACAATAATCGGCGCGCATACGATTATAAAAGAATATACGACTATTGGAAAAAATAATATAATTCATCCTCATGCCGTTATAGGAGATTTGCCGCAGGATATAAGTTTTGACAGAAATAAAGTAAGTTTTCTTGAAATCGGAGACGGAAACGAAATAAGAGAATTCGCCAATCTGCATCGTTCGGCAAAAGAAAACGGAAAAACGATTATAAAAAACAATTGCTACATAATGGCGACTGGGCATGTCGCTCATGATTGCGAGATAAACGATAAAGTGATTATATGCAACGGCTCTTTGGTGGCGGGACATGTTAGAGTGGAAAAAGGCGTTTTTATTTCGGGCAATTGCACAGTGCATCAATTTTGCGCCATAGGAGAATACGCGATGATAAGCGGAATGTCGGGAGTGGGCAGAGATATTTTACCTTACGCTTTGACTTCCCATGCTGGCGAGGCTATAGTTTATAAATTAAATCTTGTAGGAATGAGAAGAGCGGGATTTACTTCGGTTGAAATATCTCAAGCGGAAGAGTTTTACGATATTTGGTATGGCTGGAATAAAACCAAACAGGAATTTTTGGATAAATATTTAAACGATACTTCTTTAAATAAAATGGCTAAAAATATCGTGGAGTTCATATCGAAATCAAAAAGAGGAATAACTCCGAAAAAAACGGTATAATTTATGAGAATATTTATAGCTACGGGAGAAGTATCGGGAGACATTCAAGGCGCTTTGCTTGCGAAAAAAATAAAAGAATTATCTCCAGAAATTATAATAGACGGTTTCGGCGGAGTGGAGATGAAAAACTCTGGCGTCAATATACTTTCCGATATGTCCACTTTATCGACTATGGGAATATTTGAAAGCGCTAATCCTAAATTTGCTTTTAAGAAATTGGACGCATTTAAAATATTAAAATTATATCTACAAAAAAATAAAATAGACATTATGGTTTTGGTCGACAATCAGGGAGCTAATCTTCTTTTGGCAAAATACTGCAAAAAAAATAATATTAAATATATTTATTATTTTCCTCCTCATGTTGGAATTTGGGGAGAATGGAACGCTAAAAGATTAGTTTCCGCTAAAAAAATAATAACTCCTTTCAAATTCGATTACGATGTTTATAAAAAGCATGGTTGCGATGTTTTATACAGCGGGCATCCTTTTGCCGATTTGAATTACGATTTAGAGCCTCCAAAATTAAATATGGAAGAAAAAGAATGGACGGTTGGAATATTATTCGGAAGCAGATATCAGGAAATAAAAAAATTATCTCCCGTATTTATAAAATCGATGAAAACTCTAAACGATATGCTTTCTTCGAATATAAGATTCGTAATACCTATCGCGTATCCCGAATACAAAAAAACTATAGAAAAAATAATCGATAATCATAAAAATTTATTGAAAAACATTCAATATACTTTTTTGGAAGGCGAAAATAAGGATTTCGTATATAAATATTCTGACGCTTTAATAATGTCGAGTGGGACGGCGAGCCTCATAGCGGCATGTTACGGAAAGCCGATGGTTATATGTTATAGAATCTCTTATATTACATTTTTTCTTGGAAAACTTTTAACTAATATAAAATATATTGGAATGCCGAATGTCATGCTAAACGAAGAAGCGGCGCCCGAATTACTTCAAAGCGATTGCAACCCGAACGCGATAACGAGCCATATAATGAAATATTTAGCGGATAAAGAATATTATAAAAAGACAAGCGATAATTTAATGAAAGTTAGAGAAATGCTCGGCGAAAAAAATGTTTTGGAAAGAGTGGCAAAAGAAATTATAAATTCGTAAATTCTTTATTTTAATAAATTAAAAAAAATTAAGAAATTTAATAGAGTCAAAATATTTAAAAAATATTCTAAAAAGAGAGTTTCAAATATGATTAAAATTGATTCTCGAACTAATTTGGACGATATAAGAAAAGTCGTTTCAAAAATTGGAAAAGAAGCGGTTGAATTCGATATTATTTGGCTTAATTTCATTACGAGAAGAAAAATAGTTTTTTTGGTAAGCGAAATATTAAAAAAATACAATATAGAAAAATATAATGACGATACGATTTACATATTGAAAGAACTTATAACGAACGCTATAAAAGCGAGGTATTTGCATATAATAGTTATAAAATCTTTAAGGCTTTCTAATCCTTCCTACAATCAAAAAATAGACGAAGACAAATATTTTAACGACAGCGAAATAATGGCTCAATATTCCGAAGCGATTAAAGATAAAGAAAATAAAGAAAAATTAAAAAAATTACTCAATATGGAAAAAACTTTAATCAACGAAATGGACGAAACCAATAACGCAAATGTTTTAAAAAAAGAAAAATATAAAGAATTATTGGATTTTAGAGAAAATACGAAAAAGAAATTTATAATAAAATTAATCATAGAAATTAAAAAAAATAATTTGGAGATTACGGTTATAAACGATTCGCCTCTGATAATGATAAATAAAACGAGAATAGATTCAAAGAGACTCACATTTGGCGAATATTATAATAAAGGCATGACGGAAAATTTTTTTATGGAACAGCTTGATAACTCGGAGAGCGCGGGATTCGGCTTGGCTTTATGCGATTTGAGATTGTATAATAACAATTTGAATCCGAAAGAGCATTTAAAAATTTACGATGAAAATAATAAAACTTACTCGAAACTTATATTGCCAATAAAACAAACTTTCAATTATTTGTCGTCTCATAATAAATATTGATAAAATTCGATTACAATTCTTGAGCTATTTCTTCGATTTTAAATATTTCTAAAATGTCGCCTTTTTTAATATCGTTGAAATTTTCAATCGAAGCGCCGCATTCGTATCCAGAAGCCACTTCTTTAACATCGTCTTTGATTCTTCTTAAACTTGAAATTTTACTCGTATATATAAGCACATCGTCTCGCACGACTCTAACTCCAGCGTTTCTTTCTATTTTGCCAGAAGTGACATAACAACCCGCGATAGTTCCCACTTTAGGAATATGGAACACATCTCTGACTTCGACTACTCCAATATCGACTTCTTTTTTGATTCTTTCGAGCGAGCCTTTCATAGCGTTTTGAATCGATTCTATCGCTTCGTATATAATATCGTATCTTTCAATCGGTATAGATAATTTTTCGGATAATTCTTTTGCTTTTGCCGATGGACGAACTCTGTAGGCTATTATTATCGCGTTGGAAGCATGAGCCAAATTGACATCGCTTTCCGTCACCGCACCAGACGCGCTATATATGGAAACGAAACGAATTTTATCGCTCTGTATTTTATTCAAAGCGTCTTTCAAAGCTTCGGCGCTTCCTTGAACATCCGCCTTAATT
>NZ_SJDU01000191.1 GCF_005518285.1 Brachyspira catarrhinii
GGATTCAAATTTTGATTATTATAAAAAATATTTCAAATTTTGATTATTATAAAAAATATTATAACGAAGAATTAATTAATTTTTGGAAGAATTTAAAAATGGGCTACGATTTGTTTCAAAGAAATAAAGAGGAATTGAAAATAAAAATCGATAAATACGGGGATTATATTTTTTAATAATTATTTAATATCGTTTATAATTATATTTTCCAATTCTTCGATTATTTCGGTAATATTATCGTTATATTCTCTAAACCAACCGCTATTCGTTAAAGTTTCCCAAATATTAAATTTCAAATCTTCAATATCTTCGGTTTCAATATTGAGTAATTTTGTATTTGAAAAATCTACGATAAATTTATCGTATTCCAAATAAAAATTAATGTCGAAACATAACGATTTTTTATCAACGATATTCTCCGAATTGAAAAATAAATATATTAAACCGCTGTCAAAAATTTTATAATCTTCTTCGCTTTTAGATTTATCTTTTACCCATTCTATAATCGCATGCCTTAAATCGTCTCCTTTCAATTTTGAAGATATAAAAATTCTCTGTTCGGCAAAAATTAAAACATTGAAAATCAAAAATATAGGAATAATTTTTTTAATCATAAATATACCCAAATTATTATATAAATACGATATAATAATTTAATTAAAAAATCAATTTTATTTTTTCATTTTTTATGTTTTTATGTTATACTTATTATGATTTTAAGAGAATAATTTATAAGAGAAATGTAATGAAAATAACTTTAGACACCAAAATATCCGAATTGCTCGATTCGTTCGACAGAGAATTTGGAGCTTCGCTTGGAATATATAAAGGAGCTTTGAAATCGGACGATATTAAACTTTTTGAAATTGCCGACCCGAGAAAAAATCCAAAATCTTTTATTGTAGTAGATAAAGACACGAGCGTTGAAACGGTAGAATCTATGTTTAAAAAAGTATTCGGAATAAGAGTGCAGGTAAAAGATAGAAACGGGAACACGATGGGACAGGAAATGACTTTGGGCGGAGAGAGAATATTATCAAAGGAAAGCTCCGAAGAAAGAAATATAAAATTAGTAGATTTGGAAGACGATATTGATGATAACAATGAAAAAAAAGAAATAAAACAAAATAAAGAAAATAAAAAAGCAAAACAAAATAAATCATATTTCTTAAAACCAAAAATTGTAAAACATAGCGTTGAAGATAAGATAAAAGAAATTGACGGATATTATTTAAGATTCCAAAGAACCGAAAGATATAAATCGATGGTTAATCTTTTATCATGCATCGAAGAGGCAAAACTTTCTTATCCCGAGTCGAAAGAAATTTTGGAACATATAGAAGAGATAAAAAATAAATCAGTCGCAATATCCCATTTGAGCGTAAAGAAGAGAAGATTTGCAATACTCATTCTTATAATAATAACTTCGATTTTGCTTTTTGTAAGCGCTATAATTTGCGGATTCAATTTATATAAAAAATTTAAGCAGGATAAAACTATCGACACTATAGTTAAAGAAATAGACAATTTGAGAATGCGAAAGGGAACTTTGATAGAAAACGGGAATTTGGCGGAAGCGAACGCGATAGACGAAAGCATCAATTCAAAATCGGAACAGTTAAATATTATAAGGAATACGAAAACTTTTCCAATAACTTATTATTTTATATTAGCAGCTTTTATTATGATTATAATAGTCGCTATATTTATTTTAAGGCTTAATAAATTTAATATAACCTCTGTCCGATTTGAAAATAAAACTTGAATTTTAACAATTTAAAAAATTTTTTAAGAATTCTTTTTTTAAATTATTGTTAAAAATTTTGTTTATATAAATTTTCGTTATTTAATTCGCTTTGAGCATGTCGTCTTAAATATTCCTGCACAAATTCCAAATCTTCTTTTGTGTCAATTCCATGAATAAATTGATTCGTTTCCAAAACTTTTATTTTCATTCCGTTATAAAGCCATCTTAACTGCTCTAATTTTTCGATTTTTTCGTAATCGCATTCTTTAAGTTTGTCTATTTTTAGTAAAATATCTTTTCTGAAAGCGTAAACTCCGATATGTTTATAATATTTAACTTCAATATCGTTATCGAATCTTTTATAAGGAATTGTCGCTCTCGAAAAATACATAGCGTAATCGTCCGAATCGCAAACCACTTTAACGGCGCTTTCGTCCTTTATTAAATGGCTGTCTTTTTCTATTTTTAATTTTACTGTGGCAATATCGACTTTTTTATCTTCAAAACATTTTATAATCGGAGAAAGTATCTCTTCGTTAACTAAAGGCTCGTCTCCTTGAACATTTATTATTATATCGCAGTCGATTTTTTTTGCCGCTTCGATGATTCTTGAAGTTCCAGAAGTGTGAAATTTTGAAGTCATAACCGCTTTTGCATTATTTTTTTCGCATATATCCATTATCTCTTTTGAATCTGTAGCTATTATAACATCGTCAATTTCCGAAACGGCTTTTACATTATCGTAAACGGCTATTATTATCGGTTTTCCTAATATTTCGTAAGTTAATTTTTTTGGAAACCTCGAGGATTCGTATCTTGCGGGAATTATCGCCACAGTTTTAGGCATATTATTTATCCTCCATTATATCTTTTACCATTGAGATTAATTTATTTTTAAACTCTTCCTCTTTTCTCGATTCCAAAAGTAAAACGGTATACATACTTAACCTTGACACTTTAGTAAATAAAGAAAGCAAATTAAGATATTTTTCGCTTTTGCCGATTGGAGTTAAAAACATTGTAAGCAAATGAACGGGTTTATTATCCAAAGCGTAATAATTAAGTCCTTCTTTAGAAATCGCAAAAATCAATTTGTCCTCTTCGACTTCGCTAGTCCTCACATGCGGAAAAGCGACTCCATAACCCAAACCGCTCGTTATTATTTCTTCTTTCTTATACATAAAATTTATAGTTTTATCGATATTTATTCGCAAACCTTTCGATTCCGCGTAAATCAGCATTTCGCTTATAGCTTCTTCTTTATTTGACGCTTTCAAATTAAGCAAAATATAAGAACCTTCTATTATTTTTGTCGCTTCGTTTAATGAAATCATTTTATAACCTTCCGTTTAATTTTTATTATTTTTTATTTTAAATCAATATTCTAAATTTCAATTTTAAAATTTTCTTTTAAATATTCTTTCATTGTATATTTTTTCTGTATAATTTCCAAAGTTATATTAAGAGGATATATAGAATTATGATTTTTGAAACTTATTCCTATCGATTCGTCATCCAAATCTATATTGCGCGACAACTCCCAATTTCCGTTAAAATGTTTTTTTATAACTTCTCCAATATACGCGCTTATCGAAAATATAAAATTTCTGTTATTGTCGTTTTCCAAAACCAAATACATTTTTTCGTTAAAGAATTTATCTATTTCCGATAAACTTTTTAAAGTGTAATCGATATGATAGCCTTCTCGAATCAAAAAATTGCTTATCCAATAGGAACTTCTTAAAAGTTCTTCCTGCGGTAAAATATATTTTGACATTTTATATCCTTTCATAATATATTAAATCTTTTTTATAATAAGTCAAATTTAAAATATCTATAATTTATATAAATTTTTTCCGAAAAATAATAAATAAACTAAATCAGTTATGATTAAAATATAATTAAAAATATTTAAGGTAATATAAGTGCTTTTGGATAAAGATTCGTTTTCAGAGTTCGTGGAGTATGTGGAAAATAATATTAATTTTGAATTTCTTTCAAATATACCTGGATTCGATATGGATTATAATTCTCAAAAAGACGCTATACTACGATTAATAAAAACTTCGGACAATAACGAGGCTTTTTTGGATTATATTTCCTATACTTATACGCTTCTTAAAAGCGACATTATAGAACAGATTATATCTTCGTCTTGGGAAAAATCCAACGGAATGAAAGACAGTTTTATTAACGATGATAAATTTAATCTTAATCAAAATCAGCTTATAAATTATGTTTCTATACTTTTGGTTGTGAGAGATATAATGCATACGAGTTATATTGCCTCTCTTCCAATATATAACGAATATAAATATAACGAAAAAGAATTTTACGATAAAGCTAAAGAAATGATGGAAAACGCCATAGACAATATTTCGACTTTGGGAAATATAAACCCAATATTTATAACGATAGCGGCGAAAAGCATATTGCCTTTTTCTATAAAAAACGATGAATTGTCAAGTTCGTCAAAATTGATAGCGATTTTATTTAATGTATCGAGAATAATGGCGTCTTATCCATATTCCGAAAACAATAATAAAAATACGCAGCCTATATTTTTAAGCGCGATTTATAATTTGGCAAATAACTC
>NZ_SJDU01000192.1 GCF_005518285.1 Brachyspira catarrhinii
CAAGTTCCGTTTTCCGCCGATAGACATGGAATGGCTTTTTTAAAGATTTTTATTTTATTAGGTTGCTCCAAATTTCCAAGATTATAATATTTTTTGTTTATTTGGTTGGTATAACATCTATTTATATTTCCTTCGCAGTCTATGAAAAAAAAGTTGTATCCAGCATAACATAAATTGCTAAATGAATAACAATTTTCTCTAAAATCATTTGAATTATTTTCAAATTCAACTTTCATATTAATTCCTTTTTCCAAGTTCATTAACTCCGATAAGTCATTTTGCGTATGAGCGTTTTTTAATTTTAATATGGTGAAGAAATCTAAATAATATTCTTTTTGTAAATCTGCTATTTTTTTTATCTTATTTAATATCTCTTTTATATTGTTGATTTTACATAAATCTGCAGATATGCTTAAATAACCAAGATTTTCGCCAGCAGACAAGACTATTTCTTTTAATTTTTCAATATCGATTGAGTAATCCATTATAATATTTATGGTATTAAGAGGTTTCGACAATTCTTTAATTAAAGTTTGTATATTAGAATTATTGAAGGCTTCTATTCCGCTAAAAGTAATATCGTTTATTTTCCCGTTAAGCGTTTGAATGAAATTTGGTAAATTTATAAGAGTTTTTTCGGGTAAAATTTTATTTTGAAAATAGATATTGATATGAATATAATTTTTATAAGGTTGATGAATATCTTGTCTGTTATATAATTTTTTGATTACATTCTTAAAACGATATTTTTTAGCTTCTTTAATTAAAAGTTTTCTCATTTCTGGTATAAATTTGTTTAAACTATGATTACTTCTGATATATTCTATTGAAGAATAGGCTTTTTTAGAGTATAAATCATCATCTAACATAAATTTTTCTATAGCGGGAATAAATTTATAGACTTTATCATAGCCATCTCCTAATATTTCACCTATATATTGCCCAAATCTTTCTGGTAAATTTTCGTTATTTAAACAGCTTACTATTAAAGTTCCATATTGAAGCGATTCTAACCAGGATAAAGGAATTCCTTCCCATATAGAGCAGTTTATTAATAATCTCGATTCTTTTAATAATTTTTCTTTATCTTCTCCTTCCAAATGTCCTAAAAAATGTAAATTATCAATATTACCGTTTATATATTTTTCTAAAACTTTTTTATTTATATCTTCATCTCTAAAAAACTTACCGATTACATAAAAATCGTATTGAGGCATATTTTTTGCAATTTCACAGTAAATCCAAACTCTTTTTTGAGCTTCAAGTCTAGCTAAAAATACGCATTGTTTCTTTTTAAGAGAAATATCAAATTTATATTTATAATCTATATTTATTGGGTTTGGCATATATTTTATTTTTATATCATTAGGTAGATAATATAATTCCTTTGCATAATTATTAAGAGAGTAGCCTTGCGATATAAATTTAATCTTTTTTTGTTGGGTAAGATAATTTATTAATGCTATTACATTTTTATCGATGGTGAGTGGGTCTTGAGCTATATTAACTGATTTTCTTTTTATTTCATATAAATTTTTAGGACGCGGGTCTTGTATCCAAAAAATAAGAGGTTTACTTTTTACTATATTTAGTATTTCGTAACTTTTGTAGGTAATTTCGATGCTCATAAAAATATCATAATTTTGTTGTGAGAGCCATTTTTTGCAAAATTCTATATTTTTAGGCAGACGGTATAATAAAATATTGTCAACTTTTGTAGTTTCAACTTCTTTTAAATCTTCTTTCATTTCAAGTAACACATCTATTTGAATATTTTCATTTGGAATATATTTCGTTAAATAGTTTCTTGCTAAAAATCCGTATCCTCCAAAAGCCGTGCCGCTCGCTCCAAAAAATTCGTCTACCAATAAACCTACTTTAATATTTTTCATAATTCAACATCTTGTAATTAGTTAACATAATGCTATTTATCGGAACATAAACTATTAAATTATGATTAAATAAGGACTATTTTTTTGGAAAACTACTATTTTTTAAATTAATATGCTCATAAATAATACAAATAATGTTTATATTTAACTGTTGACATTTTATTTCTTGTATGTTATAATAGCTTTTATTATAAATTATTGAGTTTGCATATTCCGATAAATAGCATTATGTTAACTTAAACTATGGTTAAATATTAAATTATAGATTTAATAAAAATTTTTCATTTGTATTTTTCTGCGATTATTCTTTGATTTATTTCTTTTGCTATTTCTATTATTTTTCTTTTTATTAGTTTTACTTTTCTTCAAAAAATCTCTTCCGTAAATAATATCGTCTCTATCAAAATTATTGTCGAATTCGTCAGAAGGAATAAAATCTATAAATAATTCTTTTAGATTGACTTTATAAACCGTTATTCTTATTTTATCTCCCAAAGTAAACCATTTTCCTTCCGATTCGCTATATGCCACTTGCTCTTTTTCGTCAAATCTGTAATGCGATTTTAAGATAGCGTATCTTATCAGACCTTCTATTCCTCGCTCTTCTATTTCCACAAATATTCCAAATTTCGTCACTCCGCTTATTATTCCGTTATATTCATTTCCGACTTTATCTTTCATAAAACGAACGGCTTTCACTTTATTTAAAGCTCTCTCGCATTCGATTGCAACTCTTTCGGTTTTCGAGCAGTTTTGAGCGGCGTTATTAAACATTTTTTGCATTGAAGGTTTAAGATTTTTCAATTCTTCTTCCAATACCAATTTCAATAATCTATGAGTGAGCAAATCGGTATATCTTCTAATTGGCGATGTGAAATGAGTATAATATTCAAAACCAAGCCCAAAATGTCCGATATTATTCGTGTCGTAAACCGCCTGTTTCATCGAACGCAAAAGCAAAGTGAGAAGCAATTTTTCGTCTGGCTTTCCAATTATAGATTCTATAAAAGAATTAAAATCCATATTTCCTTCGGCATCTTTAATTAATTTATATCCTCTATTGTAGGCGATTCTGCTAAATGTATCCAATTTTTCTTTATCGGGAAAATCATGAACTCTATAAATAGCGCCTTTTATATTTTTTAATTTTTTAGCCACTTCGCAATTTGCAAGAAGCATCAATTCTTCGACTATTTTATGAGTTTCTTTTCTTTCGGCAATAAAAAAATCTTTCGGGTTTCCGTCTTTGTCGAGTATAATTTTAGTTTCGTTTAAATTAAATTCTATACTTCCGTTTTCAATTCTTTTTTTTAGTAATATTTCTTTTACTTCGTTCGCTTCTTTCAATAATTTTTTTAGCCATTCTTCATCGTTTTCAATTTCGTCCAAAATATCTTGAGCGTAATCGTAGGTTAATCTTCTGTCGGACTTTATAACGCTTTTATAAAATTCGCTTTCTCTCACATTTCCTTTATAGTCGATATTTATAAAAACTGTCATTGCAAATCTGCTTACTCCTTCATTTAAGGAGCAAATTCCGTTTGAAAGTTCATGCGGAAACATTGGATAAACTTTGTCTATCAAATAAACGCTGTTTCCTCTTTTTCTTGCCTCTCTGTCGAGCGCGCTTCCCATGTCGACAAAATGGCTGACATCCGCAATATGAACTCCAATTTTATAACCGTCTTTTAATTTTTCTATACTTATCGCGTCGTCAAAATCTTTTGAATCCGCTCCGTCTATCGTCACGGTTTTCAAATCTCTTAAATCGATTCTGTCAAATTCGAGAGGTTCGTTTTCCAAATTTTCTGGCAACAATTTCGTTTCGTCCAAACATTTTTTAGGGAATTCGGTAGAAATATTGTAAGCTTTTGCTATCAATTCGGCGTCTTTTTTCGGATTATTTATATCTATTTTTATATCTGGTTTTGGAATAGATTTTTTAATATCCGTTTTTTTATCCGAACTTTTTTTGACAAAATTTTTTTTATTTGAATTTTTATTATATTTAATCGATTTTTTTTCTTTGTTAGGTTTATTGTTATTAACTTTATTTTTTTTACTTTTCTGCTTTTTCAAATTTTAATTTTCCTTTCAAATGTTTATTATGATAGAATACTATTTATGATATTTTTTAATTATAGCAATAATATTTTATAATGTCAAATTGTTTAATATGAATTTTTTTATATAACCTATTGACATAATTTTAAAAAGTTGTATAATATTTATTAATTGATATTTAAATTAATTGTGCTGATAAAATTTTTGTCATTACGATGGCAAAGCCTGAAGTAATCTATTATGTTGGATTGCTTCGTTTGGCAACATGCCCGCTTCACTCTGTGGGCTTTTAGCCTAGTGCACTCGCAATGACAATAAAATTTAAAAAAAATTTTATTTTAAGGGTTGACAAATTTTTTAAATATTGTATAATTTGAAAATATTT
>NZ_SJDU01000193.1 GCF_005518285.1 Brachyspira catarrhinii
AGAAAGTCAATAGCAATATTATAAAAAATACTATAAACTTGAAAACTAATTTAAATTAATTATAATAATATTTAAATAATATTTTGAGGTTGTAAAATGAAATTCGTTTCGTTTATAGAATGGAATAATACCGAAGCAGTTGGAATCGTGAGCAAAGACGATAAAAAAGTTATAGCTATAAAAGAAATTATAAGCGATTTTCAATACGGCGAAAATCCTATGATTAAATTAATAAAAAATATGAATAAAGATTTGTTTAAAACTCTAAAAAACGCGAGCGAAAATTTCGATAAATATCCCGCTTATTCGATAGAAAATATTCAAATACTATCCCCGATAAGAAAACCGATTCACGATATAATTTGCGTTGGAGTAAATTATAGCGACCATTTGAAAGAAATCGAAGGCAATAAACTTATGGATAAAAACAATTCCAAAAAGCCCGTTTATTTTTCAAAGAGAGCGATTGAAATAATAGGACTCGGCGAAAAAATTAAAGCGAGATTCGATTTGGATAAATGTTTGGATTACGAAGTCGAACTTGCAATTATAATTGGAAAAAACGGAAGAGATATAAAGGTTGAACAAGCGAACGATTATATTTTTGGCTACAGTATATTTAACGACATCTCTTCGAGGACAATTCAGAAAGAACATTCGGAGTGGTATAAAGGAAAAAGTTTGGATTATTATAGCGCAATGGGACCATGCATAGTTTATAAAGACGATATAAAAGATATTTTTAATTTGGAAGTGAAAAGTATTTTAAACGAAGAAATTAGACAATCATCGAATACAAAATATATGATTCATGATATATATAATTTGGTTTCAGATATTTCAAAAGGAATGACTTTGGAAGCGGGAGATATAATAGCTACGGGAACGCCAGGCGGAGTCGGTATGTCTTTTAATCCTCCAAAATATATGAAGTCGGGCGATAAAATAGTTTGTTATATAGAAAGTATTGGAGAATTGATTAATTTTGTTGGATAAATAAAATTTTTAGGTTTGCAAAAAAGAATAGTCTCTCCGCACCAAGGCGAAAAAGTTCTTATGTAATATTCGTAATCCTCGTTAATAATATTTTTTATAAAAATCGGCACATCGTAAAAATCTTCCATAAAAAGTTTGCCGCCATGATAAATTGCAATCGCCAAATGAGGTTTGAATTTCTTTATAGTTTTTACCCCACCTTCCAATATAGTTCTTTCAGCTCCTTCGACATCCATCTTTATAAAATCTATTTTTTCTATATTATTTTCTTCAACGAATTTATCTATCGTAATTGCGTTTTTCTTTGCGGCGGGAGTATTTTTAATCATAGAAACAAAATCAATTTCTTTTTCCGCATTTGAAAATAAAATATTTTTTGTAATCACATTATTTAATTTGTATTTATTTTTAACTTTTTCTAATATTTCGTAAGCGTAATTATCAGGCTCGAAAGCGTATATTTGCGCGTTGTCGGAACATTTTTTTGAAAAGAAATAAGCCGTGTCTCCTTTCCAAGCTCCAATGTCAAATATAGTCGCATTATCTTTTGCTTCAAAAATATTTTTAACATCGTATTGTTTTAGTCCGAATGTATAAAATAATAAAAAGCCTTCTATCTCGTTAAGATATTTAGATTTTTGAAAATAAAATAATATTCTTTTTAATCCCCAATGAAATATATTTATAGCGCCGTATTTTATACTTAAATTAATTTTTCGTTTATTGTCAATAAATGAATTTGGATAAAAGGCTAAAATGTATCTATATCTAACTATTTTTTTAAATAATTTTTTAGAATATTTTTCTTCAATCATATCGTAGAATATATTAAAATTTTTTCCGTCAATTAACGCTTTGATAAAATTATCGCTCCCTTCAATTTCGTTTATGCGATTTTTATCGAATTTTTTACCGATTAATTTTCTGCATTTGTTTAATAATTCCTGCGAGATATTTTTTATATTATCGTTAGTTGGCATAAATCTCTCCCGAATAAAAATAAATGTTTAATGAGTAAACATAATTTAATTTTAAGTTTAAACGATTGAATTGAATTGAATTGAATTCATGCTGCGAATCAAAACTTTTATAACCATAATTAAATTATAAAATTTTATTTAAAAAAGTCAATAGCAATTTTTTAATAAAATTTATGTCGATTAAAGTATTAACATATTTTTTATTCAATATATTCCGTTTATTTACGATATTTAAAAAAGAACTTTAAATTAAAAATATAAATATAATTAATCATATAAAAAGCGTTTATTATGAATGAAAATATTTTAGTCATAGAATATAGAGACGAAGTCGTTGAAAAAATAATCGATATTTTAAAAGAAAGACATTATAATCCGATTCCCACAAAATCTCGCTCGAAAGGAATAGAAATCGCAAACGAAAGTTCTATAGATTTGATAATTCTTGACGCCGATATTGGAGATTCACAAGGATTGCAACTTCTTGAAACTTTCAAAACCGAAGAAAACACAAAAGGAATTCCCGTTATTCTATTAAGCACGCCCTACAGAAAAATGGAATTTATTGAAGAGGCTATTGGTTTGGGAATAGACGATTTAATATTTACTCCTTTTGACGAAATGGAATTTATCGCTTCGGTTAACGGAGCTTTGAAATTAAAAAAATTATTCGTTGAAAATAATAAATTAATCAAACAGAATAACGATATTGAAGAAGAATTAAATAATCTTAAAGATGTTTCAGAGGAGCATTATAAATCTTTTAAAGAAGCTCAAAAAAAATATGACGACATACTCAATTACGATTTGGAAACGGGACTCGATAATAAAAAAGAATTCTATAAGCAATTTAAAAAATTTGTTTTTGAAAGCGTTCGGCATGAAGACACGATTATATTGTCATGTTTTTGTATTGACGGGCTTGAAAATATAATAAACGAATTCGGAATAATGGCTGCGGAAGAGATAATTCTTCAATTTACGAAAGTTTTGAAAGACGCAAGCAGAGAAGAAGATTTAATAGCTCGTTTTGGAAACAACGAATTTATAGTGGCATTTAAAAGAATGGACATAAGATTATACGATGAAAAAGTGGAAGAGATAAAAAATTTAGTCAGAAAAAACGAACTCGATTATAACGGAATGCTTATAAAATATACAATGTCCGCTGGAATATCTTACACGGCTTACAGAAAAACTTATCATTTTGAAAATAATGTTGAAAAAGAAGTAGCTCCATCGCTTTTAGCTTTGCATAACGCTAAAAGAAGAGGTTTCGCTTCGGTTTATATTCATCCTACTATAATAAGAAAATAAAATATGATTATCAATCTTAATAAAAACGATATTGAAAGCGTCAAATATGCGGCAAACGAAGTCGCTAAAGTTATTAAATCTGGCGGAGTGGTTATCTCTCCAACCGACACGGTTTACGGAATGCTTGCGAACGCTTTTTGTCCAGATGCAGTTCATAGAATTTATGAAATCAAAGGAAGAGAAAAAGACAAACCTTTATTAATATTGCTTGAAAACGAAAAAGATTTGAAATTATTTTCCGATATGCCGATTCCAGAAATTGTCAAAAAAAATATTCCGGGCGAATTAACTTTTATAATGCCGTTATCTGCAAATTTAAAATATAATTTTGAATTCTTAAAATCCACCGTTGCAATTAGAATTCCAAAAGACGATTATATGAAACTCATTCTTAAAGAAACTCCTCCGATTGTCGCTCCTTCCGCAAATCTTTCTGGCGAAGGCGTTATTTACGATGGCGATAAAATAGTAGAAATTTTTAAAGATAAAGTAGATTTGATAATCAACGCGGGATTAATAGAAAAAAAACTCCCATCGACTTTATACGATTCTATAAATAAAAAAATTCTTCGTCAGGGAGAAGTTTATTTGAAGGAATAAATTTTTAAATCTCCCAGTATTTTTTGTTTTTAGTTGTTTTTTAATCAATTTGAATTTATAATAAGAAAATAACGAAAAAAATAAAATATGAATAAAATCAAAATGCAAGAATATAAAACCTTAAAAATAGAAAATATTTACAATATAACCGATATTAATAACGCTTTGCCTTTGCTTAATTCTTCGGGCATAAACGCTTTTACAGATAAAACTAATATTATTCTTAAATTCGATACGGTCGATATAAAATTACTCGAAACTATAAAATATAATCCGTTAATACAAAAAACTATCGAAGAATTATATAAAATTCGTTCTTTTTCAAGTTCCAACGGAAAAATAGTTTTTAAAAGTTTCAATAAAGAGAAGAGAGTAAAAAATAAAAAAGAAAACAGCAAAAAAAGATTGGCTTACGAATATTATAAAAAAGATTTTG
>NZ_SJDU01000194.1 GCF_005518285.1 Brachyspira catarrhinii
CCTTCCAGTGCCTAGGCATCCACCTTAAGCCCTTATTTACTTGACCATATTATCCTTTTCTTCTTTAAATTAATCATTAAAAATTAAATTCAAATACGCTCTGAATGAGACTTTAGCTAAAAAGCTGTTTCTTCTTAATTCTTTAGTAACTTTCCGCTTATTGTTTCTACTCTAAGACACACAATCTAATTGTGTATTAATTATTTAGTGAAGATTTTTTAAATGCCGATTTCCGTTTTATTTGGAAAATACTTTATAAAAAATCTACGCTCTTATATATCTGTCAAAGAACTTTCACCCGATTAAATATTTTTTATTTCTAATCAAGGTTCTTATATTGTAGCATATTTAAAAAATAATGCAATAGGTTTTTCGGCAAATATTTAAAGAATTTATGATTTTTTATTAATTATCAAGTTGAAATAATACATTTAATACAAAAATCAACGGTTGTAATTTTATATAAATAAATTTATTGACAGAAATATTATAAATAGTATAATCTACCTTCAAAAATAAAAATTAAAAGAGAGAAGAAAAAGTAAAAATGATTATTTTAGAAAATGTTAGCAAAATTTTTACCACAGAAAATAATAAAAAATTAAACGCCGTAAACGATGTTTCGCTAAAAATTGAAACGGGTTCTATCTACGGCATAATAGGTTTTTCTGGAGCGGGAAAATCGACTCTCGTTAGATGCATTAATCTTTTGGAGCGTCCGACTTCGGGGCATGTTTATATAGACGATGTAGAAATGACTTCTTTATCAAACGGGCAGTTAAGAGAAAAAAGAAAAAAAATTGGAATGATATTTCAGCAGTTTAATTTATTCGCTTCGAGAACCGTATTTAAAAATGTCGCATATCCTTTGAGATATAGAGGATTATCGAAAAAAGAAATCGAAAAAAAGGTTATGTCTTTGCTCGAACTTGTCGACATAAAAGAAAAAGCTTTCGCATATCCTTCGCAATTAAGCGGCGGACAAAAACAGAGAGTGGCAATTGCAAGAGCGCTCGCCAACGAACCGAATATACTTTTATGCGATGAAGCGACAAGCGCTCTCGACCCGCAAACTACAAGCTCGATATTAAAATTATTGAAAAAATTAAACGAAACATTGGGACTTACGATAGTCGTTATAACGCATGAAATGAATGTGGTTAAAGAATTATGCCATAGAGTAGCCGTTATGAATAAGGGAGTTTTAATCGAAGAAGGAAATATATTCGATGTATTTTCAGCTCCTAAAAATCAAATAACGAAAGACTTTATAGACACGACTTCAAATGTATCGAAAATATATTCTTTAGTAGAAGAAAAAGACGAACTTACAAAAATTAAACCGAACGAATGCATAGTTAGGTTAAGATATAAAAAAGGAAATGTAGTCGAACCTATGGTTTCGCATATTTCAAGAGAATATAAAGTGGACATTAATATTATATTCGCCAATGTGGAAGTCGTTGACGAGAGCCACTTGGGAGGTTTGGTTGTTATAATGCATGAACTTGAAAAAGACGGAATAAAAAAAGCTATTATGTTTTTGCAAGAAAAAAATATCGATGTGGAGGTAATATTAGATGCAAGAAATATTGAATAAATTAATTCCAAATGTTATGAGCGATTTGCCAAAACTTTACGACAGCATAATTCAAACTTTTCTAATGCTTTTTCAGTCGGGAGTAATATCGTTTTTTATAGGCGGTTTCTTCGGAATACTTTTGGTAGTCACAAAAAAATACGGAATACTTGAAAATAAAATAATATACGAAATATTAAGCAAGGTTATCAATTTTTTCAGAGCTATTCCTTTTATAATTCTCCTTGCGATGCTCGTGCCATTAACAAGATTCATTATGGGAACGGCAATCGGAGTGAGAGGAGCGATAATTCCTTTGATATTTGGGACAGTTCCATTTTTCGCAAGACAGATGGAAAGCGCTTTATCGGAAGTCGATTCGGGATTAATCGAGGCTGCGCAGTCAATGGGTTCTTCTCCAATCGCTATAATTTTTAGAGTATATTTAAAAGAAAGCGTAGCTCCTATAGCTAGAGGAACTACAATAACGGCAATAAGTTTAATAAGTTTAACGGCGATGGCTGGCGCGGTTGGAGCTGGAGGACTCGGAACTTACGCGATTCAATCGGGATATTATAGAAATAAATTGGATATAATATATGTTTCCGTTATACTTTTGGTAATATTGGTTGGAATAATACAAGCGATAGGAAATTTTATAGTCAAAAAAGCGACTCATTAATTTTTAATTTTAATGATTTGATTTATTTTTTTAAGTAAGAAGGAAGAAATTTTATGAATAGTATTAAAGAAAGAAAAATAGCGATAATCGGAGCGGGACATGTCGGCTCGCATGTCGGATATACTTTAGCCTCTCAAGGTTTGGCGGAAAATATAATTTATATAGATATCGATAAGAAAAAAGCTTTCTCTCAAGCTCTCGATATATTCGATTCGGTAGTTTATCTTCCGCATAGAGTTGTAGTTAAATCGGGAGATTATAGCGATATTGACGATGCCGAAATTATGGTTATTTGCGCGGGACCTTTGCCTAATCCCAATATGACGCAAACGAGAATGGACACTTTGGGCGACACAATATCCGCTATGAAAGATGTGATTTCAAATATCAAAAAAACTAAATTCTCTGGAATAATAATAAATATATCTAATCCCGCCGATGTTATTACTCATTATATTCAAAACAAATTGAATTACGATTATAAAAGAATAATATCGACAAGCACGACTTTAGACTCGGCAAGATTAAGAAGAGCTTTATCGGAAGAAATAAATATAGACCAAAAATCTATTTGCGCCTACGCTCTCGGAGAACATGGCGAAAGTCAAATGGTGGCTTGGTCAACCGTTTCGATAGCGGGAAAACCTTTATTGGAATTAATGAAAGAAAAACCCGAAAAATACGGAAAACTTGACTTAAACAAAATAGCCGAAAAAGGAAGAAGAGGAGGCTGGGAAGTATTCGAAGGAAAAGGTTCTACGGAATTTGGAATAGCTTCGTCTCTTGCGGAAATTGTCAGAGCGATAATCTGCAACGAACATAGAATTTTGCCCGTGTCAGTTTATTTGAACGGAGAATACGGACAAAAAGATGTTTACGCGAGCGTTCCAGCGGTTTTGGGGAAAGACGGCGTAGAAGAAATAATCGAACTAAACATGACGGAAGAAGAGAAAAAATTATTTGACAGTTCCTGCAAATTCATGAGCGAAAATTATAAATTAGCTTTGAATATGCGATAATTAAAAAAATATTTAAAATTGTATTTGCAATTTTATTTTTGATAATATATAATTTAAGTCAAATTTTTTAATAAATAATTTATAAAAAATTTAAAAATAAAAAAATTAAATTTTT
This sequence comes from Brachyspira catarrhinii, assembly GCF_005518285.1. Classification (GTDB taxonomy): domain Bacteria; phylum Spirochaetota; class Brachyspiria; order Brachyspirales; family Brachyspiraceae; genus Brachyspira; species Brachyspira catarrhinii. The sequence continues at coordinate 3,396 of NZ_SJDU01000194.1, forward strand.
TAAGGAGAAAAACAATGAGATTAAAAAAGAGTTTTAACAAAAAAGTATTATTTATATTAGTTTCATTCACGGTAATATTTTTTGCCTCATGCTCCAATACGAATAAAGACAGCATAACGGTAAAAATAGGACATGTAGGAGAATCGGACAGAGCTATATGGAAACCCGTTCAAGAAAAATTGTCTAAAGAAGGAATAAATGTCGAGCTTGTTTCATTTGCCGATTATTCTATTCCTAATCAGGCGCTTAACGATGGAGATATAGATTTGAACGCTTTTCAGCATCACGCTTATTTTTATAACGAAACTAATACGAAAGGTTATAATTTGTCTGTATTGGGAGTGACTTTTATATCGGCAATGAATATTTATTCTCAAAAAATTTCCAATGTTAGCGAAGTGAAAAATGGAGATAAAGTGGCAATTCCGAACGACCCTTCAAACGGAGGAAGAGCTTTAAAAGTATTGCAAGCTGCGGGATTGATAAAACTTAAAGATAACGCTCCAAATAATCCCGAAATTTCGGATATAGCCGAAAATCCATTAAATTTAGATATAGTGGAAGTTGAAGCGGGCAGTATATATAGTTTGCTTCCCGATGTGGCATGCGCCGTTATAAATTGCAATTACGCTTTGGATTTTGGGCTTAATCCTGGAAAAGATTTTATATTTCAAGATAATCCAAAAATATATGACAATAATATGTATGTTAATTTGATTGCGGCGAGAACGGAAGATAAAGATAACGAAGTATATAAAAAAATTGCGGACGCATATCATTCTCCAGAAGTGGAAAAAGTTTACGCGGAAGAGTTTAAAGGCGCTTATTTGCCAGCTTGGAAATAAATTATAAATAAAAAAGCAAAAAATAATTTAAATAAATTTTAAAATTTTCATTAAAGGAGTAATTACAATGAAAAAA
>NZ_SJDU01000195.1 GCF_005518285.1 Brachyspira catarrhinii
TCGTGAAAGGAGCTCAAAAGGAGAAGGACTCGGAAATAAATTTTTATCGCATATAAGAGAGGTTAATGCGATTTTGCATGTCGTTAGAGTTTTCGAGGACGGAAATATCACGCATATCGGCGAGGTAAATCCTTTAAGAGATTTGGATATTATATTAACAGAATTAATATTGGCGGATATTGAAACGATTAACGCGAGAATAGAAAGACAAAAAAAAGCTTTAAAAGGCGGAAAAACAAAATCAGTCGAAGAAGAATTGGAACTTTTAAATAAAATTCTTCCCGAATTAAATAATTCAAATCCAATTTTTAGTTTAAATCTAACCGATACGGAAAAAGAAATTATTAAACCGTTGTTTTTGCTCACTTCAAAAAGTATGATGATTGGAGCTAATTTGTCGGAAAACGAACTTGCAAATCCCGAAAGAAATAAAAATTATGTCGTTTTGAAAAATTATTCGAAAGAAAAAAATATAGAATTAATTCCTTTCAGCGCGAAAATCGAAGCCGATTTGCAAGATTTGGAAGAAGAGGAGAGATTAAGCTATTTGGAAGATTTGGGAGTGAAAGAATCGGGAGTTTCAAGATTATCGAAAGCGGGACATAAACTCTTAAAATTAATTACTTTCTTAACATCGGGCGAGGACGAAACGAGAGCTTGGACGGTAAGAGAAGGAGCGTTTGCGCCAGAAGCGGCGGGAGTTATTCATAGCGATTTTGAAAGAGGTTTTATAAGCGCCGAAGTTATAAATTGCGAAAAACTGCTCGAACTTGGAAGTTTCGTTAAAGCGAAAGAAGCGGGAGCGATTAGACTCGAAGGAAAACAATATATTATGCAAGAAGGCGATGTTGTGACTTTTAGGTTTAATGTGTGATTAGCCCGCAATGTCTCCGTATTCTATATTTTTATCTCCGTCAACATAGACGATTAAAGAATGTCTTTTGAAATAATCGGGTTTAAAAAGTATATGCATTGTCGTGTCGGGTTTGCTTTCGTCTTCTTCAAAATCTATTAAAACGCTATCTAAATACATCGCGTTATAAAAATCTTCGTCAGTTATCGGTATATTTATTATTTCGTCCAAATCGTTTTTATAAGAATTTTCTTTAATTTCTTTGTCATTTTGAGAAACCCATTCTTCCGCCAAAGTTACGCATTGATGGGAAATTAAAAAATCGGATATTAATTTTTTATTTTCTTCAATCCAATTTAATATTTCGTTAATTTTTTCTTTATATTTTTTGAGAGCTTCGGATTTATTCGTTTCTTCTCCGAAATCTATAATCAAAGATATATTTCTTTTTTTCCATATTCTGCATTTGGCTTCGTAAGAAAAATAATCGCTTTCTTTAAAAACATTTAAATATTTTATAAATTTTTTCATTATGATACCCTATTTATTTTTATCCGCTTCTTTTACGGATTTTATTATTATATTACAAATTTCTTCATCGTCAAAATATCCGCTGTCGATAGTTAAATTGTAATTAACCATATTTCCCCATTCTTCGCCCGTATAATACTTGCAATAATTATATCTGTATAAATCGGTATTCTTTAATTGAGCTTCGGCGTTTTCTATTTCTATTCCGTATTGTTTCGTAATTCTTTCTATTCTATTTTTAATCGGCGCATGAATAAAAACATTGAAACATTTATAAGCGTCTTTTAAAATAAAACTTGCGCATCTTCCAATCATCACGCATGAACCTTTGCCAGCTATATCTTTTATTATTTCGCTTTGAATATCGAATATTTTATCCAAAATCGAATATGTAATATCGTTATTGAAAGGACTTAAAAAATGTTTCTTATTGAAAGCGTTGAAAAATATATTGTCGTTGGTAAATTTCTCGTCTTTCGCTTCAATCGTTTCTCTGCTTATTCCCGTTTTTTGAACTACAATATCTATAAATTCCTTATCGTAAAATTCTATATTGAGTTTTTTTGCAATTCTCTCTCCTATAAATCTGCCCCCGCTTCCGTATTGTCTGCTTATCGTTATTATAATATTTTTCATTTTTTAGTCGTTATTTTAATCTTCGTTTATATAAGATAATAAAGTTTGGTATTGGTTTTTCATATTATTTGGAATATTCGAGTCTTTAAGCAAATTTTCCAAATATTTTTTAGGTTTGTCAATTTCGCCAGATAAAATCATTCCAACGACTTTATAATAATGCGCCATATAAAATTCTTCGGATTTAGAATACTCTTTTATTATTCTATCAAAATAAATATTAGCCGTTTCGTAATCGCTTTGCTGCGCTTTGATTAAACCAAAACCGAGAATATATTTTGGCATAGATTCTTCGGGAATTGATTTTTTGCTTAATAAATCGTTGAATATTTTAGTCGCTTCCTCTTCGTTTCCAGATTCCATATATAAATCTAATTTTTCCAAACTTGACTCTTTGCTCGAAAGTATCACATTTATTTTGCCCAATTTATCGATGGCATTTTTCATATAAGGAACGAATTTTTCGCCTTCCACATATCCGCCGACATTTTCCAAAACGAATCCGTCAGCGTTAATAAAAAGAATAGTGGGATAACCTTGAACTCCATATTTTTTAGCAATTTCTTCGCCTTCTTTGGAATTTTCGGGATTCAATTTTACGGAAATCATTTTTTTAGCCGTTTCAATCACTTCGTTATTTGAATAAGTGTTTTTATCCAATTCTTCACACCAACTGCACCAATCGGTATATATGTCTATCATAATCGGTAGATTTTTGCTTTTCGCTTTTTTAATCGCCGTAGCCAAATTTTTTTCCCATTTTATTTCAGCGTAAGAATTTTCGCATGAGATAATCGTAAATAAAGCTATCATTATAATAATTATGCTTTTATTTTTCATTTTTAATTCCTCGATTAATTAAAATCAAATATTTAAGTTAATTATAAATTCGTTTGTTAATAAATACAATATTAAAAATAATAAATAATTATTGATTTTATTGATTGTCTTCATTATTATCTGAATTATTGGAATTTAAATTTTTTAATCTCTCTCTGATTTCTTTAGTCGATTGCAAAGCGTCTTTTTCTTTCATTTTCGGCTGTCCGAATATTGATAAAGTTTGATTCAAAATATTCTTAAAACTGTCTTCAACCGCGTTTTCTTTCGAGTTTATATACATCATTCTTATCTGGTCTTTAATTTCTTTATTTTCTATTTTTTCAAGCAGATTTATATTATGGTCGGATATTGAAATCAAATACATTTCGTCCGCTATTTCTATAATCGAAATATATCGGTTTGCGGCTACCGCGGTTGTGGCGAGTATTCTAATAATTTCATTCGAGCCAGATATTTTTTTTGTTCTGTTTTTAAGATAGATAAAAACTAAATATATTCCGACTAATGTCAATATAAATCCTATAATCGCTCTTATGAACATTCCCGTATTGCTTACTGTCGCTCTGTTTTCAATGTTTCTTATATCTTCGAGTATAGCGGGTTCGTCATTTGTATTATTTTCGGTTTCAGCGGGAATATTAAAAAAATTTGTAGTCGTTTCGTTAGTATTTATATTATTAGTATTATTATCTTGCGGATAAACTATATAAGAAAATATTATTAAGAATATTATTATTTTTTTCATTTTTAATATTTAATCCGATTTATTTCCGTTTAATTTGATGCGGAGAGCGAGGGATTCGAACCCTCGGTAGGAAAATTCCTACGACAGTTTAGCAAACTGTTCCCTTCGGCCTCTCGGGCAGCTCTCCAAACATTAGCTTCTCAAAAATAAGTTTTTTTATAATAACATAAAAATATTTTTTAGTCAATATTCTAATATAAATTTTATTAAAAAACATATTTAAATAAATCTATTTTAAATTATAATTATGCAAAATTTATATTAAAGGATTAGCTATGAAAAGAGCTTTAATATCGGTATTCTATAAAGATAAAATTCTTGATTTTGCAAAATTTTTAATTTCAAAAAACATTGAAATAATTTCAACGGGCGGAACTTACAAATACTTAAAAGAAAATTCAATTCCCGTTATCGAGGTTGAAGAAGTAACGGGCGAAAAAGAAATGCTTGACGGAAGAGTAAAAACTTTAAGCTCAAAAATTCATGGAGGAATACTCGCTATAAGAGATAATCCAAAACATATAGAAGCTATAAAAGAAAGAGGAATAATTCCAATAGACATCGTTATAGTCAATCTATATCCTTTTTTTGAAAAATATTCAGACGATACTTTAAGTTTTGAAGAAAAAATAGAATTTATAGATATTGGAGGTCCTACAATGCTTCGTTCGGCTGCGAAATCTTT
>NZ_SJDU01000196.1 GCF_005518285.1 Brachyspira catarrhinii
ACGCGTTTCAAGGTTTGGCTTTGGACGGACTTAAAATATTAAAACTTGTCAAAGAAGAAGTTGGAATTCCAATAGTAAGCGAAATAGTTTCAATTCGTCATTTGGAAGAATTTGACAATATTGTCGATATGATTCAAATCGGAGCAAGGAATATGCAAAACTTTGAATTATTAAAAGAAGTAGGCAAATTGAAAAAACCGATTTTATTAAAAAGAGGTTTGGCAAATACGATGGAAGAATGGTTAATGAGCGCCGAATATATTTTGGATAAAGGAAATAGCGATGTCGTTTTATGCGAAAGAGGAATAAGAACATTTGAAAATTATACGCGTAATACATTCGATGTAAGCGCGATTCCAATGATAAAACGAATGAGTCATTTGCCCGTGATAGGCGACCCGTCTCATGCGAGCGGAAAATCTTGGATGGCGATGCCTTTGACATTGGCTGCTTTATCGGCGGGAGCTGATGGAATGATAATAGAAGTTCATAACGACCCCGAACATGCTTTATGCGATGGAGCGCAATCTATCAAGCCCGAAGTATTTAGCGAGATAATGGAAGCGGTTAATATGATTAGCGAGACTGTGGATAAGATAAAAGCGAAACATAACGGTAGGGTTTATACAAAGTAAGCTCCAAATTATTTTTACAAAACAAATCAACTTGTTTTTTCTAAAATTCATTATATAATATTTTCATAATAAGAGTATGCGGAGTAAATATAAATTCTAATAAAATTATTTCATCGGCGGTTTTAGAAAATAATGAAAACTATTAATATAAAAACAAAATCAAGATTTGATATAGTCGACATAACGGACGAAGTTCAAAAATGCATAAACGAGGAAAAAGTAAAAGAAGGAATAGCGGTAATATTCACGCCTCATACCACTGCGGCGGTTGGAATAAACGAGAATGCCGACCCCGATGTGGTTTTTGATATGAAAAATGCGCTTAATAAATTAGTGCCTCAACACGATAATTACGAACATTCCGAAGGCAATTCACAGGCTCATGTTTTATCTTCGCTTGTATCTCCAAGTTTAACCGTAATAATAGAAAGCTCAAAAATAGTTTTGGGAACTTGGCAGAATATTTATTTCTTTGAATTTGACGGCGCAAGAAATAGAAAAGTTTATGTGCAGATAATTTCCAAATAATAATTATATGATAAAAAGACGACACATTTTAATGTATCGCCTTGAGGATTTTATTGTATCAAATATTTTAAAACTTTTGCCTTATTTAATTTTTTTCATTTCTTTACTCCTTGATTTTAATATATTATAATTAATTGTTAGAATGATTTAATATTTTATTGGAATAATGTCAACAGTTATTATTAACGAATTCATAGAATTTTTTATATTTTTAAAAAATTAATAATTGAAATAATACATATACGACATTTTTTATAATTATTTAAATTAAAGTTATTTAAAATAAAAAAATCATTAGAGGATAAAATCCCCTAATGATTACGATTCAACTTTAATTACTATATTCTTATTTATTGAGCGCTAAATTTAACCGTTTCATATGCTCCGCCTGATTGGAAAACTATAGTCAAGCTGTTAGCGTCAAATGTAGCTTTTCCGCCAGTTATATAAAGAATTTGTCCGTTTATTTCAAGCGTATTGCCATTGCCGAGGCTTTTGTCGTTTCCTTTGAAAGTATAAGGACCGTAGCCTTTTCCAGCGGTTATAGGATAAGCGTGCGGATAGTCGCTATTTTGGTTTATTTCGCCTTTTGCGTTATATCTGTTTACGACTATTTTACCGTCTTTTACTTCTGCAGAAAAGCTAAACACATGATTAGGGTTAAGTTTATACACATGTCCATAAGATTTATAAACTTTTCCCTCAAATTGTTCTATCCCTTTATTTCCATCTGGCTCTATAATTTCTTCGGATTTTCCAATTAACGAATAAGTAAATTCCGTTCCGTAATTGCTAAATTTTATTCTCAAATAACCGTCTTCAACAAAGGTGGCAACGGCGGTATTTTTATTATGACTTTGGTATCTAACTCCTTCCAAATTGTAAATCGCTCCCGTTTCATTTAAATTATTATAAAATTTGCCTTCCTCTTCTATAATATTTCCATCGGCATCTTTAGTTATGGCGCTTATATAAGGTTTTGATTCGCTATCGACTTTTACATCCGCGTAAAAATATATGATTTTTGAAAGGTCGCCATTTAAAATATAACCGCCAGATTTGAACGATAAACCTTTAAATTGAATCAATCCTTGATTAGCATCGATGGGTAATTTTTTATTTGTATTTTCGGAAGGAAATTCTGGCGTAGACGGTTCTTCCACCAACATGAAATCGTTCACATTTGTCGGTTTTTGCTTACAAGCCACCGAAACCATAACCACCATAATAGCGAGAGATATTAACCATAAAATTTTTATTTTTGTCATAATATGACCTCCTAAAATTGTTTTATCTATTTATATTATAGCAATTATTTTTTAATTGTCAAGTATTTTTTATTATCTATTAAACCAACCGCTTTCTGGATGTTCTTCCAAATGCAATCGTAAGGTTTTGCGGAAGCAAATCTCTAGTTATTGCCGTCAAAATTCCATATCCAAGATAGATTTCTTCTTCCATTCAAGAATTTATCCAACTCTTTGGGATTTTTGCTCGTAATAACGAAGAATGTATATCATTGTTATATGAAGGCGGGCAATCTATTTTATGCAGATTGCTTCGTTTGTTCGCTTACAGCGGGCTTTAGCCTCACTCGCTCGCAATGACTAATTTTTATTATTTAAATCACGCCTTGACTAATCATAGCGCTACATACTTTTTTAAATCCCGCTATATTCGCGCCCGTTAAAGTGTCGAAAGGATTACCAAATTCGCTTGCAGTTTCATGCGTATTTTTGAAAATATTAACCATTATATCTTTTAATTTGGAATCAACCTCTTCAAAAGTCCAAGAATAACGCATTGAATTTTGAGACATTTCAAGTCCAGAAGTTGCCACTCCGCCAGCGTTAGCCGCTTTTCCCGGTCCGAATACTATTTTATTATCGATGAAATATTTAGCCGCATCCAAACTTGAAGGCATATTCGCTCCCTCGCATACGGCTATGACTCCGTTTTGGACGAGAGTTTTGGCGTCTTCCAAATCCAATTCGTTTTGAGTGGCGCATGGAAGGGCAATATCGCATTTAATTTTCCAAATGTCTTTAGAATTTTCCGAATATTTTGCGTCTTTATGAGTTTCCAAATATTCTTTTATTCTTCCGCGTTTTACTTCTTTTATTTGTTTGATTAAATCCAAATCGATTCCTTTTTCATCGTAAATATAACCGTTGGAATCCGACATAGCCACGACTTTAGCTCCTAAATTTTTAGCTTTTTCGCAAGCGTATATTGAGACATTTCCGCTTCCAGATATTACAACAGTTTTATTCTTAAAATCGGTATTTTTTAAAGTTTTCAAAGCCTCTTCGGTATAATAACATAATCCGTAGCCTGTCGCTTCCGTTCTTGTAAGCGAGCCTCCGAATGATAATCCTTTTCCCGTCATAACGCCAACCGATTCGTTGCAGATTTTTTTATATTGTCCGTATAAATATCCGACTTCTCGTGTGCCGACTCCAATATCTCCCGCTGGAACATCCGTATCTTGACCTATATGACGATATAATTCCGTCATAAAAGCCTGACAGAACGCCATAATTTCATTGTCGCTTTTTCCTTTCGGGTCAAAATCCGAGCCTCCTTTTCCTCCGCCCATTGGAAGCGAAGTTAAAGAATTTTTAAGAACTTGTTCCAATCCTAAAAATTTAATTATCGAAGCGTTAACGGTTTTATGGAATCGAAGTCCGCCCTTATAAGGACCGATTGCCGAACTGTATTGAACTCGATAACCTTTATTGACTTGAATTTTATGATTATCGTTTACCCAACAAATTCTAAAAATTATGAGTCTTTCTGGTTCTATAAATCTTTCAAGAATTTTTTCTTTTTCGACTATAGGATTTTTCATAACATACGGTTCTAATGATTCCAATATCTCAAGCGCCGCATTCAAAAATTCTTTTTCGCCTTTATTTTTTTTACATAAATCGTCATAAACTTTTTTTACATATTTGCTTTTAAACATTTTATTCTCCTTTTTCATTTAAAATTATTTAAATATTTAATAATAGTTTTATTTTATAAGTATTTATAAAATTCTGCAAGAGTTTTTCTTTTCATTTTTTATTTAATTAAAGTTTATAAATTTATAAACCGATATTTTTATATAAAGAATTTTAATAAAT
>NZ_SJDU01000197.1 GCF_005518285.1 Brachyspira catarrhinii
TTCTTCAAAATTGAAATCGCTTAAAGCGGCGTTAACCATATCTTCAAGCATTTTTTCATTTCCAATTTTGCCGAGTAAATATCGGACGAATAAATCATTCAGTTTGTCAATTTCTCTATTTCTTTTCATAAGTGTAATTATAACAGAATAATTTAATTTGTCAAAGAATAAAAAAGGACTATCTACTTAAAGATAGCCCTTGTATTATATACTCATATTTAAGTTATTGGAAATACCAAGCTATACCAGCGGAAGCGTTTATAACCAACGATGTTCCATCGCTATAAGCTGGGTCCAAATTGCCCCATCTTGTCGCTCCTCCCGTTTGAAACTCTAAATAAAGCTCAATCTCTGGTTTCGGGGTCAAATATAATTCGGCATATACCACATAACCGAATGTGCAAAAAGGTCCCTTCTTATTCATATTCATTAAAGAGATACTTTTTCCGCCCATTATAGTCAAACTCAAAGAAGGCTCGAGATATAATCCGTAATATTCGCAAGAAGCCCTAAACCCTATGGGCAAAGCCACTCCTACTCGATATATTCCCTCTATGGCAAATAAACCTTGCGGACTCGGTATAGCTGGCGTGCTTGCCACATAACCTCCCGAAAACTCCTCTTGTTCCCCAGGAGCTATTCCAAGCGAACCAGCGTTAAATCCGTAAGCATTAACATCAAAGTTATTGCCCGAATATCTTCTTAAATAACCGTTTTGATTCTCCACAGTTTCCAATGCCTGACTATATAACACGCGGATATAAGGCTCTATCGTCAAACCGCTCGCAGTCGGGAAATTGAAATAAGCTCTTAAATCCACTCCTATAGACGATTGTTCTTTGAAAATATTCTTATTATTAGGGTCCACATCAACGCCTTCGTCAAACAATTTTTGCGCCCAGCCCATCCTCGCATAACCGTAATAAACATAGAGTCTCAACTGACTGAAATAATCTATAAACTTATGGAAATAATATCTTGCCTCAACCGCGGTCGAAATTATCAAAGTATTCTTAACCGTTCTCTCTCCGATTCCTACGGCTATTGGAATATTGAATCTTAAAGTATTATCCATAGCGGTAAGCATAAGGACGGGAGTATGAACCATATAATTGGTGTCGATATATCTAAATTGATAAGCTCCTCCCACGCTTATGAGGTCGGATTTATAACCTAAAGCCAAAGAAACGGCGGGTCTGAAGTATATTCTTAACTTTTCCGATTCGCTATAGTCGTTGGTGAAGTTATCGAAAAATATTCCCGAAGTTCTTCCCGTAACTCCTAAAGCGAGCCTCAAGTAATCCGTTTCGCAGTCGTATAGAAAGCCCATTTGGTCGGTTCTAAATCTTAATTGGTCTTTATCCATTAAGAAATCTATGAAACTTCTTCCGCTTCCATCACCGTAGAAACCGAATACTTTATTTGAAATCAATATAAAAAACAATATAGTAATCAACTTTTTCATAATATGCAATTAACCTTTCAGTTATTTTTTATCATCTTCCGTAGTAGCAGCCGTAATCTTTTGAGGTCCCTTATCTTTGCCTCTCGTAAGCCATTCAAAGTTTACTCTCATAAATTTAATAGGTCCTCCCCAAGATTTATCTTCGAATAGGACGCCGATACTTCCATCATGTAGAACGGCTAAAGAAGAATAGCCAGCTTGCTGCCCATTTCTAATAGCCTGACTTTTTTCAAAAGTTTTTCCATCGTCATAGCTATAGTAAAAGTATGGATTTGCAGGTCCCCATCTTCCATTATACTGTCCTTCGCCCGTTACGGTAGTATTGCCAGTAGGTATGAAGTGTATAATTCTATTCGTATCCCATCCGTTTTTAATGGAAGTATAATAAATCATATCTCCGTTAGAACCCGCAACCGTAACATCGCTTTTTTGTGTAGCTTCACTCCAAGTCTCGCCTCTGTCGCTCGAATAGGCATGCATCCTCTTGTTTCCGCTACTTGGACGAGCTGACATCAATAATCTGCCATCCGCAAGTTCAACTATTTTAGCTTCGTTTCCTCCATAAGCGTTCACTGGGGCATTTTTAGATACAGACCAAGTATAGCCTCCGTCATCGGAATACATAACATAGTTTCTAAATAATTTGACATTCCATTGTCCATCTTCTCTAACATTCAATACGAATAGAATTCTTCCCGTAGACAGTTGAATACCAGCGCCAGAAGATACGAAAGCCGCATGCCATTTGCTTCTTACAGGGTCTTTACATTGAGCGCCGTATATTTGAGATGTTATATCCTCTCCTTGCCAAGTTAAACCTTCATCTGTGCTTCTAAATAGATTAATTCCTATAGGTTTATTCGGATTTGAAGCTCTAAATCCCGTATGAGAGGCTACGAAAGCTAAAACGGTATTGCTATTTCTAACCACTACCGCAGCCGTATCGCCATAACCGTCCGAACTCGATACGCTTCTTGGCGTTACTCTGATTCGTTTCGACCAAGTTTCCCCGTTATTCGTGCTTCTTGTAACCTCAACCTCTATTCTATTTGGCAAATCGTCTCTATTATTGTATCTTCTATCGGCAAAAGCGAGCAAAGTTCCGTTCGTAGTCACAACCAAAGCGGGTATTCTATAATATGCCGTTCCATGTTGGAATGGAAACACCTCTATGGCTGCATCCATATACGGATTTATTCTCTTATTTGTTCCGTAAGTAATCTCTCCATTATATCCAAGAAGCCCGTCAGCTAAACCTCTGCTTTCCTCACCGTTATTACCATTATTCTTTTTATTTAGAACGCTCAAATCTATACCAGCAGGTCCTATGCCTCCGTATTTACATGCCCATATTCCCGTAATTATTACAATTACGGTTAAGGGTATAGTGAAATATCTCTTTCGCATAAATACTCCTTATAGATTTTTTATTTAGTTATATTGTCAAGTTCATAATCTACATAATCTTCTCCGCCTTCCGTTCCATCAACGCTTGAAAGCCAGCTTAAATTAAATCTCCTGAAAACTATACCATCAGTTTCTTCAGTCAAAGTAGCAATCGTTCCGTCTGGAAGAACCGTTATAGCGGGATAACCATCTCCTCCAACATTCGTTGCAAAATCTTTATTATATAGATATTTATTATTAAAGTTTCCTACTCCTTCGCCAAAATCATTAAAAGTCATTCTAACATTATAACCTGTTTCATCCCTTTTAGAGATAACGCTTAATGCATATTTCTCGCCTCCAAGTTTAATGTCTTTTCCATTGAATTCATATCTTGTAAAATCAGCATGCTTACCACTATTATTATTACCGCTGGTTTCTGTTCCGCCAGAAGTTGTAATATTCCAATTTTCCCCACAATCAGTAGACTTCATCCAATATGTCTGACCAGTTGTAGCCCTTACATTAAGCAATATATCTCCGTTTGCAAGTTCTATAAATTTAGTTTCGTGTGAAGTAAACTTTCCATAAGGTGCGCCAAGTTGTGTAAATGTTTGACCGCCATCCGTAGAACACATAGTTGCCGTGAACCCATTTTCTTTAGCATTAGTGCCAAAAAAATACGGGAATAATAATTTATTTGCATTATTTCCATGTCTTAAAGTTATACCTTGTCCATAAGTAACATGTCCGTTGAAAACTTCTACATTACCATTATTAACACTATTAGTATCAATATCCGTTAACTTATTCCAACTCATGCCATCATCCGTGCTTTTATAAATAATAGTTTTATTATTCGTAGCATTAGTAGTCGCAACTCCCATTAAAACACTACCGTCATAACCATTAATAAAAAATGGATGGGTATACATACCGTTGAAACCTTCATAATTAGCTTGAACTTCAGTCCAAGTTTGCCCCATATCAGAACTTCTTTTAATAGCAATATGATTTTGTCCCGTTCCAGTGCCAACCGCTGCAAGTATCATTTTATTTGCCGTAATAGTCAAAGCTGGTATTCTGTAATTATCGCCCGTAAATAAAACTACTTTTTTACTATCTGGGTTCATAGGTTCATATTGTTCATCTTGAGTTAGATAACCCGCAGGCAATCCAGAACCGATATCGCCACCGCCGTTTTCTCCCGTTTCTTCGCTACTGCCTTCTTCAAATATACCTTTGTCGCCCGGTCCCGTGTATCTGTTCTTGCATGAAAGAAGAATAATCATGCTCACAATCATTAAACCCATGATAAATAATAATACTTTTTTAGCTGTTTTCATAATGAAAAGCCTCCGTTTAAATATATTTTTTTATAATAAGCGCTTAAATTAATTAAATTAAAATAAACGCCAAT
>NZ_SJDU01000198.1 GCF_005518285.1 Brachyspira catarrhinii
GAATCGCTTCAATATGGAACTTTAATAGTAAGCTGTTTTAATAACGAAAATATAAAAAGAAACGAATTGGGAGAAGATATAAATCGAGAAAATGTGGAAACTTATAAACCTAAAAATCCGGGAATTAAAGGCGACACAAAAATTCCCGCGTCTTTCGAGGACGGAGCGGATAGAGCGGTTGTTCTTTCGAGTCGAACTGGAGGCATTCAGCTTGGAACGAAAGCTCAGGAATATTTTTGGTATTTTTATTCTTTAGTCGGTTCTATAAGGGATTCTTGGTATTTGACGATTCCAAATCAAGCGCATTATTTGGGGCTTTTAAGAACGGACGAGGTGGAAGTTTTAATTTCGGTGGACGAAGACGGAAACATTATATTTGAAAAGTTTTTGAAAAAATCTCAAATCGGACAAAACAGTTTGGATAATTCTTGCTCGAAGGCTATAGAATACGCTAAAAAATTGAAACCTCCGCCTCAAGGTTTAATTAGAGATTATGCGGAAAATGGAAAAATTTACATACCATTTAAATTTATATATCAGAATTTCAATAGAGATTAAAAATAAATTCTATAATATTTTATCTAAATTTTCATTAATCAATATTTTTGACTTTAAAATATTAAGTGATATAATCTAATAATAATTTAAGTAAATTTTTAATAAACTATTTTAAAATAAATTTATGTTTGAAGGAGAAAAAATTTTATGAGTTCATCAATAGAAGAGCTTGAAAAAAAAGCGAAAAGGTGCAGGCAGATACTTCTAAAAATGGTTTACGAATCGAAAAGCGTAGCTCATGTCGGAGGTTCTTTGTCAGCTATGGATATGGCGGTTGCCGTATATGACAAATATATAGATTTTAAAGACCCGAATAGAGCGCGTTTCGTTTTGTCGAAAGGGCATGTAGTCGTTATGCAATACGCGATATTTGCAGAACTTGGAATAATTCCTATGGAAGAATTGACTACTCTTAAAAAAATAGGAACTCGTTTGCAAGGACATCCCGATATAAATAAAATTCCAGAAACCGAAATGAATACGGGACTTTTGGGACAGGGACTTGCCGTGTCTATGGGAATGGCTTACGCGCGAAAATTGTCAAACAACAAAAATAAAATATTCGCTTTATGCGGAGACGCCGAATTGCATGAGGGACAAATTTGGGAAACCGTTCAGCAGTCGGCTCATTTCAAATTGGATAATCTTGTCGCCATCATAGACAATAATGGACTCTCTTCGCATGACCCAGTGAATAAAGTTATCGATTTGGGTTCTTTGGAAGATAAATTTAAAAGTTTTAATTGGAATACGATAACGGTTAAAGACGGAAACGATATGAAAGAAGTTGTCGAAGCTTTGGATAAATTGGATAAATTAAGCGGCAAACCTACGGCGATAATAATGAAAACCGTTAAAGGAAAAGGCGTTTCCACTTTAGAAAATAATCCTAATTGCCATTCTTTGACAATCGGCGATAAAGATTTTGAACAAGCGAAAAAAGATTTGGATATAAAATAAAATTTAATAAGGAATATAATTATGATAAAAATAGAAAAAAGCTCCGCTCCGAGAGTTGTAATCGGAAAGCATTTAACTAATTTAATAGAAAAAAATAATAAAATAATAGTGATAGATAACGATTTGGGAACTTCAACATCTTCCGCGGATGTAGAAAAAACATATCCTAATAATTTTTGGGAATTGGGAATTGGCGAGCAAAGTTCTTTAAGCGCGGCGACAGGATTGGCATTGGAAGGAATGTTTCCCGTTTATGTCAATTTCGCAATATTTGCAAGCGGAACAATTTGGACTCAAATAAGGCAAGCGGCTTACGCGAAAGCGAATCTCAAAATAATAGCCACTCACCCAGGACTTGACGCGGGACCTGACGGAGCGAGTCATCAGGCTACGCAGGATATGGCTTTAATGAGATGCATTCCTAATATGAATGTTATTTTGCCTTTGGACGAAAACGATGTCAAATCTGCAATCAGCTACGCTTTGAATAATAAGGGACTTTATTATGTTAGAGTGGCAAGAGAACCAGTTCCTATAATTTATAATTCTCCCGAAGAGGCAAATTTCGACATTAAAAATAAAGAATTATATTCTACGGGAGACGATGTGGCGATATTTTTTGACGGCTCTTCTTTCGAGCAAGCGATTGATTCGGTTAATATGCTTGAAAAAAATAATATAAAGTATCGTTTGATTCATGTTCGCTCTTTGAAACCTTTGGACGCCGACAATATTATCGAATACGCAAAAAAAGTTAAATGCGTTATAACTTTGGAAAATCATAGCGTGATTGGAGGATTGGGAAGCGCCGTTGCCGAAGTGTTGGCTACTCATAAAGATGTTGCTCCTTTAAGAATAGTGGGATGCAAAGACGCTTTCACGGAATCTGGAAAATCTACCGAGCTTAAATTAAAATATGGAGTTTCAGCTCAAAATGTGTTTGAAAAAGTCAAAGAGGTTTTGAAATAAATTTTTATTTAAATTAAATTTTTTATATTTTTAAGGAGAATTAATTATGGCGTTAAAATTTATAGCTGCATGTGGTTCGGGAATAGGTTCTTCGTTAATGGTTTCTATGAATATTTCTAAAGTGTTAAAAGAATTAAATATAGAAGCCGAAGTCGAGCATTCCGATGTAACGAGCGCGTTATTTAAGCAAGCGGATTATTATGTTTTAGGAAGAGATATTGCGGAATCTTCAGCCGTTAGTTCTTTAGATAAGGACAAAATAATATCGCTTAAAAATATATTAAGTTTGGACGAACTTAAAACAAAAATAAAAGAAAAACTAAATTTATAATATTCGGAGGTAAAAAATGTTAAAATTTTTTGTAGATTTATTAAGTCAAGCGTCAATTCTCGTGGCTTTATTCACGATGGTAGGGCTTATATTATTAAAGAAACCCGCTAATGAAATAATAGCGGGTTCTATGAAATCGTTAATAGGATTTATATTATTGGGAGCGGGAGCTAATGTTATAACTTCTTCTCTGGCTCCTTTCGGCAGTATGGTCGAGGCCGCTTTTAATGTTCAAGGCGTAGTTCCAAATAACGAGGCTATAGTATCTTTGGCTTTAACCAAATACGGAACTCAAGTTTCTCTAGTTATGATATTGTCTATGGTATTTCATCTTATAATAGCGAGATTTACTCCTTTAAAATTTATATTTTTAACGGGGCATCATATATTTTATATGGGAGTTATGATTACCGTTATATTTGCGGTAGCTGGAATTACGGGAATACAACTTGTTATACTCTCTTCATTGGTTAACGCTTTAGCAATGAGTTTATCGCCTATATTAACATATTGGGCTATGCCTAAAGTTATAGGAGATTCTTCAAGTAATGTGGCTCTCGGGCATTTTTCAAATGTCACTTACGGCATATCGGCTCTTATTGGAAAATTAATAGGCGGTAAATCGTCTTCAGTCGAAGATTTGAAATTGCCAAAAGGTTTAAGTTTTATGAGAGATAATATTTTGGCTATAGCTTTGACTATGTCCATAATATATATAGTCGTTGCAATAGCTGCTGGAAGCGAATATATAGAAAGCGAATTGTCAAACGGGCAAAACTTTTTAGTATTTTCTTTAATACAAGGAGTTACTTTTGCCGCTGGAGTTTCGGTAGTATTGCAAGGCGTTAGAATGATATTAGGAGAGATAATTCCCGCGTTCAAAGGCATATCCGAGAAACTCGTTCCTAACGCTATACCTTCTTTGGATTGTCCTATAGTATTTCCTTACGCTCCAAACGCCGTATTAATAGGTTTTATAATGAGTTTTATAGGCGGACTTGTGGGGCTTGCCATTTTGGGAATTACTGGCGGAATATTAATAATTCCAGGAGTAGTGCCTCATTTCTTTTGCGGAGCTACTGCTGGAGTATTCGGCAACGCCACTGGAGGCAAAAGAGGATGTTTTATAGGGGCTTTTATAAACGGCATTCTTCTCACTTTCTTGCCTTTACTTCTTCTTCCTATACTTGGAGATTTAGGTTTCCAAAATACCACTTTTAGCGATGCCGACTTCGTTGCCGTAGGTGGTATAATAGGATTTATATGTAATTTAATAAAATAATTAATATTGATTAATATAATAAAAATAATAATCGGACGGTTTTTATAGCCGTTCGATTTTTTATTAATTAAATACTAAATACTTTTGTCAATTTCTTAACGGAAGTTTATCTATACTTTCTATTTCCCATTTGGTAGAATATTCGTTTACCCAATCTTATA
>NZ_SJDU01000199.1 GCF_005518285.1 Brachyspira catarrhinii
TTCTCATTACAAAAATTGTTTTTATAGCGGTTTATTTTATTCCGTTTGCTTTATATTTTGTGATGACTTTGCTTGCGGGAATAATTACGGCGTTAAAAGAAAAAGGGTTTATAAGTAAAATCAAAGGCTTTTTTGTTTTTCCTTATATGTTTTTTATAACGCATTTCTTTTACGGACTCGGCTTTTTTTACGGCATAGCGAGAATAGTTAAAGGATTTACGCATGCTGGCGGACGCCAAAGAACGATTAAATTTAATATAAAAAAATTCAAATCTTTTGAATAATCAATAATTTTGTTCAATAAAAATCAGCATCATTCGGTTGGAGAATATAATTTTTACGAACCTCATGCGGAGATGCATAGGGTTTTATATATAAAAACATTCAGAATGAAGATGAAAAAAGTCATAACAAGCTTTATTTATATTTGATATTTTTCATATATCGTTATAATATAATAATACAAAATAAAACTTTTAAGGAAAATGCATGTCGGTATTGGCTAATAATATAAACGAAGAAATTAAAGAAATATTGGAAGAACATAATAATAATATTGACAGAAAAATAGAAGAACAAAATCAAAAAAATAACGACTTAAAAGAAAGCATAAATAAAAGCCATGAAGAAATGATGCAAAACGCGAATAATTTATTCAGAAAATACGATAAAACTTATGAAATTTTAATGGAATATGTCGCTAAAAAGATAGACGAACAGGATAAAAAGAATAGAGATTTCAGCGAAAAAATAAAAATAATATTGGAGAATAATTATAATAATAAAAAGAAAAAAAATAATTCTAAAAACAATAAAGAAAATATAAAAAAAGAAAATATAAAGATAAAAGATATTTCAAACGACTTTTTAATAGCTTTTGTTTCATTAATCGGAATAATAGCCACCGCGCTAATAGCGATATTTTTTATTTGATTATTATTTTTATTTATTATGATTAACGATAAATTAAAATACGAAAAAGAATATTTGCAATCTGGTTATAAATATATTTGCGGAATAGACGAAGTCGGGCGAGGTTGTTTATTCGGTCCAGTTACCGCAGCCGCCGTAATAATGCCTTTGTCGTTAAATGAAAACGAAAATAAAAATATAATCGAAGGAATTGAAGATTCAAAAAAACTTACACCCAAAAAACGAGAAGAACTTTCAAAAAAAATAATAGAAAAAGCGATTTGCTATTCCATATATTCCGTTTCCGAAAAAATAATAGACGAAATAAATATTTTAAATGCAACAAAATTGGCTATGATTAATGCTATAAAAAACTTGAAAATAAAACCCGACATACTTTTTATAGACGCTTTGAAACTCGATATTGATATAAAACAAATTTCAATAATAAAAGGAGACTTAAAATCATATTCCATAGGTTGCGCAAGCATATTGGCGAAAGTTAGCCGAGACGAAACGATGAATAATCTGCCCGAAGAATATCAAAAATACAAAATAAGTAAAAATAAAGGCTACGGAACTAAAGAACATCTTGAAGCGATAGAAAAATACGGTCCGAGCGACAAACATAGATTTACATTCGAGCCGATAAAATCTTATAATCATAAATAATAAAAAAACGATAATAATTAAAAGCCTTTTATTTTTATATATTTTATGATAAATATTAATAAATATTTCAATTCTATAATAAATAAAAGCCCGAAATCCATAAAAAACGGCGATATTGTCAGATTTTCAATAGTTAGAAAAATTGATAACGATAAAGCGATTGTAAATATTATGGGAAATAAAGTTATAGCCATGTTCAAAAACGGAATAACCGAAAAAGGTTTCGCTTTGGTTTCAAAAGAAAATAATAAATTAATATTAAATATATTAAAAAATGCAAACAGTATAAAAGAAGCGAATGAAAATATAAAAAATGGAGTTTCGGTTAACATAAGTTCCGTGGGAAAAGAAAATTCCGAAACGGCAAATCTCTTATTGTCGAAAGGAATAAAAGTAAATAATCAAAATATAACTTACTATGAAACGGTTTTAAAATATCTGCCGAACAACGAAAAAAAAGAATTCTTTCTTAACGCTATGAAAAATAATATTTATTTTAGCGAAGAGGAGATTAAAAATTTGGAAAATATTTTTGGCAAAATAGGAAATTTCGCTTCTATAATAAAAAACTCTAACAAAAATTATAAATTAGCCGAAATATTAAAAAACATGATTTTTAATTTGAAAAACCATGATAAAGATAAATTAAAAAACTATATAGATACGAACGGTTATTTTGCTATATGGTTTGCGCTCTTTGATATGTTTAATAACGATTTGGATTTTGATAAAGGGAATAATAAAGAAATGATAATGTTTATTTTAAAAATATTATCGCTTAATAGAAAAGATAAAAATAATTCTTTTTTCTATTTGATTCCAATTACATTTATTAACGAAGACGATAACGAATTAAAGGAAATTTTATTATATATTAAAGGAAACGAAGAAAATAATAAATATAATTTTATTTTTGTAGTTTATGATAAAGATAAAGAATTATGCAAAATTGTAATAGATAAAATTGAGAAAGAATTTAAAAATGAATATTTAATAACTTTGAAATTATTTGATAAAAAATTATATAAAAAATGTAATGATACGAAATATATTATTGAGGAACAACTTAAAATTTTTGAAGATTTAAATTTTAAGTTGGAATATGATAACGGAGCATAATAATGAATAAGGACATTGAAAACGCTATCGCTCTTTTATACGATAAAGAGATTCATAACGCTCCCGTAGTTATATCGAAAGGAGAAAAACTGCTTGCCCGACAAATGGTTTATCTTGCGAAAAAATATAATATTCCGATAGTTGAAGACGAAAAGACGGCAAAAACATTAATTAAATTGGATATTGGAGAAGAAATTCCTTATTCGCTATACGAAGCGGTTAGTATAATATTGAGGCATGTATATAAATTAAAGGAAAGTTTATAAACTATTATAAAGAGTTATGATTATGGAAAATTTTGCTAAAATAAAAACGCAGGATATTAAATCCCAGCCAGAAAGAAAAGACATATATTTGGATAACGATTTTATAGCCATAAGCAAATATGTCGAAATAAAAGACGAAGATATAAATAGGCTAAAAAAATGGGATATTGCCGAAGTTTTTATTAAAGACTTGGAAAGCGAGGGAGCGACTCATAACTCCGTGCAAGATTTCGATAAATTTTTAAGGGAATATAAAGTATTCAAAAATATTTATTTGAATATAATAAAACAAACAAAAAATAATCTGGGAAATTTTAGACATAATAATCTTGTCAACATGAAAGAACTCAACGAAATCATTGACGGACTTTTGGATATAATGAATAGAAATTTAAATAGTTTTATAGCTCTTTTAAGCATTTTTAATTTCAATAAAGAAGATTTTTATTATGTTCGTTCTTTAAATGTCGCGATAATATCCTTGATTATTGGAAAAGGAATGAAAATGTCGGATGTCGTATTAAAAAAACTCGGACTCGGAGCGATTTTATACGATATAGGTTTGGTTAAAGTTCCAGAAAAAATATTGAATAAACAATATAAACATACTCCCGAAGAATACGCCGAAATAAAAAAGCATACCGTTTACGGTTATAAATTAATGAAAAGCAATTTTAGATTTGAAGAAGAAATGGCGGCAATCGCTCTCGAGCATCATGAATATTTTAACGGCAAAGGTTATCCGCGCGGAATATCTGGAAACGAAATACATCTATACGCGAAAATTGTGGCAGTCGCTCATGAAGCGGAAAAGGTAATGAAAAATAATAAAATACTGCCCGATGAAAAAAGTTTAAATATCAATAAAAATGTTGAAAAAAAATTATTATTCGATTCCGTTAAACTTATAATGCAAGGAGCTAATAATAAATACGACCCGATTATATCCAAAGTGTTTATGGCAATATTTACCGTTTATCCCGTAGGTTCTATAGTTATTTTAAATGATAAGAGAAAGGCTTTTGTTTTTGCCACGCATAATAATTTTCCTATGAGACCTATTATAAAAATAATGTCCGATGAAAACGGAAATTTTATAGAAAATGGCGAGGTTATAAATTTGGTTGAAAATAATCAATTATTTATAAGCGCCATAAACAGAGACGATAAATTTTTAGAGGAGGTAAACAAAAAAATATTGAATAAAGAATAAAAATAAAATGAAAAATAACTATAGAACCT
>NZ_SJDU01000002.1 GCF_005518285.1 Brachyspira catarrhinii
TTAGTTTATGCAAATGAATATTATTTTCAAAATGAACGCTTATCATATCGACTCCCGCTTTTGCAAAATCGTCTATATGATTTTCGGGATTGACTATCATAAGATGAGCGTCAAGCGGAACTTTGCTTATTTTTTTTATATCCGCCACAATTTTTGCTCCGAAAGTTATCTGCGGAACAAACACTCCGTCCATTATATCCAAATGCAAATAATCGCATCCCGCTTCTTCGAGTTCTTTTATACTTTTTTCCAAATTGCCAAAAGATGCCGTTAATATCGAAGGCGCTATAATTATTTTATTCATATTTTTTCCTTATTAAAATTTATATAATCCAAACCGTTTTTAGCCGTTTCCATTTCCGATTCTTTTTTGCTTTTTCCAAAACCTACAGCATAGCTTTTATTATTTACAAAAACTTCCGATTTGAATTTATTATTTTCAATTTCAACAGTTTGATATTTAGGGTTTATTTTATATTTTTTTTGAATTATTTCTTGAAAAATAGTTTTATAATCTTTATAAGAATCCTCAATATTTAAATTATTCAACTTATCTTTATAAGCGTTTATTATAAATTTTTTCGCGCAGTCGATATTGGAATCCAAATAAATTGCTCCGACTACAGCTTCGAATAAATCTTCTAAAATATTTTCTTTTTGTCTTCCTCCCGAAGCTTCCTCTCCATGCCCGAGCAAAATAAAATCTCCCAATTTCAAATCTTTCGATAATTGCGACAACATTTGCGAAGAAACCAAAGAAGATTTTATTTTTGAAAGCAAACCTTCTTTATAATTTGGATATTTCTTAAAAAGATAATCCGACATAACGAGCGACAAAACCGAGTCTCCCAAAAATTCGAGCCGTTGATTATATTTTATTTTTTCTTTATCCGATTTATTTTCGTTTGCAAAAGTTCTGTGAGTTATCGCCTCGAGCAAATATTTTTCATTCTCAAAATTATAAGACAGCGCTTTTTGGCAGTCTTTTAAGATTTTGTCAATATCGTATTTTTTATTATATTCTTTTTGCATTCTTTAATAATACAATGAATAATAATGCAGTCAAGTATTAAAAATTTGTCATTGCGAGCGGTTACCAATGGCACACAGAGTGAGCGAAACAATCCAAACTTTATTTAGAATTAGTTTATATTCTTAATAACAAGGAGTTCGAACTTATATAAATTATTTACCATTTTCAATTATTTTAATCTTATACTCGTTTAACCCATACAACCCACGCCAACTCTCTCGTATCCTCATTATTTCTTCCCAACAATAATATTCTCCACCAAACCGACAATTTTACGCTTTAGCGTCAGTTTTCTTATCAACTTTAGGAATAGGAATTTTTATATTATTCATTTCGATTTAATTTTTTCAATAATCTTAATTTCAGATTTCGATAAACCATATAATTCATAAATCAAATTGTCAATTTCATTTTCAAATTTAAACGTATTAGCGTTAGAATTTTTTTCTTTATTCTTAATTATTTTTCCAACTAAACTAATAATTTTATTTGCCAATTTTTTATTGTTGGAATTTATAATAGGAATTGGCAACTGTTTTAAATACGGTATATCGTATCTTACATAACCGCATGCCAAATGAGTAGCGCCAAAATAATATTTATACCAAAAATCTGCAAGTTTTGAATTCAATATTCCAAGAATATAATAAGGATTTTCTTTTAAATCTATCATTAAAGTAGATTTTCCAACATAAAATTTATTTATATCAAAACTTGCTTGAATATTTTTTGTCATTCTTGCAATAACGATTTTAGGCTTTTTAAAATCCTCTTGTATATTTTGCGAATAAATTTCAGTCGGTATATATTCTTCCCTCCAAACTATAGAATATCTTTTTATATCCGCGGTTTGTATAATAGGCTTATAATTTTTTTGTTTTGATTTATTTAACTTTTTAAAATCGCTTAATAAAATTTTCTTTTTTCCATATCCGCTTTGAGAAGTTCCCCATTTTAGAACTCCAAGCTCTCCTAATTTTTTACAAGGCGTTTTTTTAAAATTAATTCTATGTTTCGACAAATTAATCGACAATTGTTCGTTTTTTGCATAAGATTCTATATTGTGAGTATGTTTAAAATTATCGTCTTTCCATAATATTACTTTTATAGAGCCTTGTTTTTTATTTTTTCTAAATTCATATATAGTCGGATAAGTGGAAGCGGCGTCAAAAACTTTAATATAAGAACAATCCACTATATAATTTATGCAACCTTTTTCTAATAGTAATTTTCTCGTTCCGTAAGCGAAATCGGATTGCAACATTGCTATAGGATTAATAAAAGTCAATATTCCGTTTTTGTTTGCAACTTCAATTCCTTTTTCTATAAAATAACAAAAAATATTTGGACGATTAGAATTTTTATTTATCTCGTAGTTTTTTGTCAAGTTAATCGTGCTTTCGTCTATTTCTCTATAATCAATGTAAGGAGGATTTCCGATAACCAAATCGAAACCTATAAAATCTCCGTCTTCGTTCAACACTTCTGGAAATTCGAGTCTCCATTCAAAAGCGTTTTTATATTCTTTACCGCTTAAAACCGAATCTAATTTTTTTCTCAATACTTGTATTCTGCCGTAGGATTCAAAAGCTTCCTCTTTTTCGTTTTCGCTCAATTCTTCGATTTCCAATAAATTTTTCGTATAAGTCAATCCGCTCAACAAATTTTTATCGTCAATTAAATACATTCCGTATTTATCTATATGCGCTTGAATTTCTTTTTCAAGCCTGTTTATAGTTTTCGGGTCTTTCAAATTAAGAGTCAAATTTTCTTTTATTTCGTTAATCTTTATTTCAATCTCTTTTTTGGAATGTTTTGAACTTTCCCCGTCCGCATTCTTATATTTACTCACAAGACATTTATAATCTTTAATCAATTTGTCTATCTTCGGTATATTCTTTAGTGAATCCCGCAAATCGAATCTTGAAATTATAGAATTCCCGCATTTAATATTTATATCGATATTCGGCAAAGTTTCCAAATATTTATTTTCTATATCTTTATAATAACTATATTTTAATAATTCTATCCAAAGGCGAAGTTTTGTAATCTCGCAAGAGTTGGGATTAATATCGACTCCGAAAAGATTATTTTCTATAATTTCTTTTTTAGCGAAAAATATTGTCCGCTGTATTTTATGCGAATCGGTATTTTTATGTTTTGGACGCTTATAATTATGAATATTGTTTTCAGAATCCGTTATAACTATTTCATCGTTTTTAAGTTTCAAATCAACATCTTTTAATTTCTTACCGTCTTCGTCTATAAGCAAACCCAAATTAAATTTTATAAGCAATAATTCGTTCAATGCGGAAACCAGAAAATGTCCGCTTCCAACCGCAGGGTCGCATATTCTAATCTCATTAAAAATCTTAATCGCTTTATCAAAATTTTCTTTATTCGTAATAAATCTGTCGAGCGAAATTTGAATGTCGTCTATACTTTTGCATTCCCAATTCAAAGAAGAATTGAATTTCTCAATAACCGCTTTACTCAAACTTTGCCTGCACATATAATTCGTAATAAAACTCGGAGTATAAAAACTTCCGTCTTTATAACCGTTTAATTTTTCAAATACGAGTCCCAAAACCGCGGAATTGATAAGTTTATCGTGATTAGTTTTAATATTATTTTGTAAATCTTGCGATGTTGTCGTAAAATCGTAAGCATGCAAAAATAAAAATAAATATTCGAGCAGCGGCAATTCTTCCGTTTTATTATTCTTCAAATATTTAAAATTTAATTGTTTGTCTCGCTTCAAAATAGAATGCTGGTAAATCTTCAAATTATTCGACTGTAAAAATTTAATTTCTTTTCCCGCTCTTTCAAGCTCCTTTTTCTCAAAAAGACTCGAATTAAGATAAGGAATTATTTCCAATCTTTTAGATATATTTTCTCTTTCGTTTTCCTTTTTAGCGAGAATATCAAAAAATAAAATATTCAAATTATTAAAATCGGGCAAATATTCCAAATCCAAAAAAGGTTTTTCAATATGCCCAAAATTAAGAAGCATCGATTCCAAAAGTCTTAAAAATAAAATTCTATTATTCCAAGTTATCAGCAAAGAAAAAATATCTTCAAAATCGTTCTCTTTATCAAGTTTGAAAGTTTTTGAAATCGAATCGTAGAAAGTATTTTTAGTTTCGCTATATTCAATTTTACCGTTTTCCTTGCTTTCTTTAAGTCCCAAAATATATAAAAGCTCGTTATAAAATTCCACATTAAGAGTGTTTGCGTCAATATAAGAAGTTCGCTTAAGTAAAACTTGCGGAGAGAGTAAAATATATAACAATCCTAATTTATCTTTTTCTTTCTCTAAAATATTTTTAAAATCTACGCGTAAATAATGAATTTCATTTTCAATTTTTGGAATAATATTTTTAACTTCTTCGTAGAATTTTGAAGTTCCACTATCCGTTCCTCCGTTTTCTTCGCAGTTTTTAAATGCTTTTATAATCTCTTTATTTTTCGCAAAATTATTCAAATAATCTTTAGCGTTAATTATATAAAAAATCTCCGCAGTCGCCAAAATTATAAAAGTTATATTATTATTTCTATTTGTAATATTCTCTCTCAAAAAATATAAAATAGATTCGTAAAAAGCTTTCGATTCTAAATTATTGGAATTATCTTTTACAAACTCCGCTTTATTTTTAATTGATTTTGTTTCAATGATTACTCTAACCGCTTCGTCTTCGTAAATTGCCGAATCAATTTTTCCTCTAACATTGCAATCGTAATCAAAAACTTTATTCAAAAATTTATTGATTTCATTTTTCTGATATTCTTCCGAATCTTCTTTTTGAGCGTTAATTAAAAGTTTATTCAAATCGCTTTCAAATTCCGAAATAATCTGTTCGCTCGGACTAAAAGCCTTAAAATCTTTTAAAAATTCTTCAAGTAAAATTTGTTTATACTTCATTTTAAATCCTAAAATACAATTTCTAATTAATGATTATAAAATTAACAATTATAATAAACAAAAATTAAAATCTAACTTTATTAAAATTCATTTAAAAAACATTATAACAAAATACTTCTATTTGTCAAAATCTTACGATTGGATTTTGAAATCTAAAAAGAACAATAATTTTTTTATTTCCTAAATCTACTTTGAATCACAAGAGTATTCCTTTCCCAAAATAAATTATTATAAAAACCTTGAATAATAATGCAGTCAAATGTTAATTATTTAGAACGCCAATATTTTTCAACACTTTCAAAATATTTTACCCTTTCATGTATTTTTTCTATTTCTTTAGGATAAAATTTTTTCAATTCATTTACCATATTTAGCATCCATTCTTTTCTTGTTTGATTTTTATTTATAGTTTTATTGTTATAATTTGCTATCTGTATTTGTCCCCAACCTAATGCCCCTATATTTAGACAGTCCCAACCTAAATACTCTATAGGAATAAAATATATTTCTGAAAATTTATTTGTATTTTTATCATAAGAAACCATTAATAATGAAAATATATTATTATCGCTTTCACGATAAAATTTTGATAATCTTTCTACAGAAGTAATATTTGGCATATTAAAAGTGGTATTTTTATTATGAGTTTTAACATCTACAACAATATAATTATCATATATATCATTAAATGCAAAATCTGCCATAGCTCTTCTACCTAATTCTTCATTAATAAAAGTCCCTATATTGGCAGGTAAATTATTATAAAAAAATTTTTTAATAAAATTTTCTGTCAAATCTCCTGCTATACGAGGAGTATTAATATTTCCTTTTACAAAATCTGAATTAAGTGATTTTAATTTATTCGATTTAAATGATGAAATTAAATTTTCATTTTCTTTACAAAATATTGAATTCATATTCTTTCTCCTTTTTTAATTTATTTTGAATTGCAAGGGTATTCCTCTCCCAAAATACATTATTAAAAAATCCTTGAATAGTTTTGTCTTTTTTAGCTTTTTCAAGTCGGCTTTCAGTCCAAGCGCAATAAGTCGGGTTTTGTTCTATTCCGCAATAATTTCTGTTTAATTTTTTAGCGACAACCGAAGTAGTCCCGCTTCCCAAAAACGGGTCAAAAATAAAATCGTTTTCATTAGAGCTTGCCAAGATTAATTTCGCTATAAGTTTTTCGGGCTTTTGGGTAGGGTGCGCCGTGTTTTCGGACATAGACCAATACGGAATTGAAATATCGTCCCAAAAATTTGACGGGCAAGTGTCTCTAAAGTTTCCTTCTTCCGTTTCTATCCAATCTTTCGGACGCCCTTCTTTTCTGTATGGAGCGATTACTTTTCTTCGCACTTTTACTTTATCCAAATTGAAAGTATATTTATTTGAAACCGTTGCAAACCAAATATCTTCCATTCCGTTTTTCCAATTCGATTTTGCGCCTCGTCCTTTTTCTCTCTGCCAAGTTATTCTATTTTGAATATTGAAATAATTCGACAAAACCGTTCCGATTATCAAACTTGATTTCCAATCGCAGCAAACATATATCGAGGCGTTTTCTTTTAATATCGACAAAATAGCTTCAATCCAAGATTTCGTATATAATTCGTAACTCAAATCGTCTTTATCGTTAAACTTAAATCCATGATAATCTTTGGACAAATTATAAGGCGGGTCGACAATCATCAAATCTACAAATTTATTTTTAATTTTTTTTAGAACAGAAAAACTGTCTCCGTTAATAGTTTTATTTTTAATTTCATTTTTAGAATATTCTTTTATATTCTCGTTATCGATTATGCAATTTTTTAAATATTTTTTTCCTTGTTCGCTTTCAATATTGAAGTCTATCGTTTTATTTAATTTAGATTTCATTTTATATCCTTTTATAATTTTTATTTATTCCCATTCTATAGTGGAAGGAGGCTTTGAAGAAATATCGTAAACGACTCTGTTTATACCTTTAACCTCGTTTATTATTCTATTCGATATTATTCTTAAAACTTCGTAATCTATTTTAGTCCAATCCGCCGTCATAGCGTCAACGCTTTCAACCGCCCTTATAGCGCAAACTTGCTCGTAAGTTCTATTGTCTCCCATAACTCCAACGCTTTTAATCGGCAAAAGAACTGCAAAAGATTGCCATAATTTTTTATATAATCCCGCTTTCTTTATTTCCGAAACGACAATATCGTCCGCTTCCTGAAGTATTTTTATTCTCTCTTCGTTAATATCTCCCAATATTCTAACGGCAAGTCCCGGACCGGGAAAAGGCTGCCTATAAATTATATCTTCGGGCAAATTTAATTCCTCTCCAATTTCTCTAACTTCGTCTTTGAATAATTCTCTGAAAGGCTCTAATAATTTTAATTTCATGTCTTTTGGAAGTCCGCCGACATTATGATGACTCTTTATAACCGCCGAGCTTCCTCTTAAAGAAACGCTTTCTATTATATCTGGATATAAAGTTCCTTGCGCCAAAAATCCGACATTTTTTATTTTTTTAGCTTCTTCTTCGAATATATTTATAAATTCTTTTCCGATTATTTTTCTTTTTCTTTCTGGATTTTTTATTCCTTTAAGTTTATTTAAAAATCTTTTTGAGCCGTCTTTATAAATCAAATCTATTTTAAAATTATCTCTAAAAACTTCGATTACTTTTTTCTCTTCGTTTTTTCTTAAAAGTCCCGTATTTACGAAAATGCATTTTAACTTTTTGCCAATCGCTTTTTCAATCAAAACCGCAGCAACCGAAGAATCGACTCCTCCCGAAAGCCCTAATATAACATTTTTATCTCCGACTATTTCTTTTATATTTTTTATTTGATATTCTATAAAAGAATCCATATTCCAATTTTTTTTGCATTTGCAAATATCGAAAATAAAATTCCTTATTATTTTTATTCCGTTTTTCGTATGAGCGACTTCGGGATGAAATTGAATGGCATAAATATTTTTTTCTTTATTTTCAATCGCGCAGTAATTCGTATTTATGGTTTTAGCCGTCAAATTGAATCCTTTTGGAATCGATTTTATGCTGTCTCCATGACTCATCCACACAATGCTATTTTTTTCAAAAGATTTAAAAATTCTGTCGTTTTTTATTATTTTTATTTCTGCGTTTCCGTATTCTCGCTTTTTCGCTCTTTCGACTTTTCCGCCCAAAGAATGAACGATTAATTGCATCCCATAGCATATTCCCAAGATTGGAATTCCGATTTCAAATAATTCTTTATTTATTTTAGGAGCGTATTTTTCGTAAACGCTCGAAGGTCCGCCAGAAAGAATAATTCCTTTTGCTCCAAAATTTTTTATAAAATCAATCGAAACATTGAAAGGATGAATTTCCGAATACACTTTATTTTCTCTGATTCTTCTTGCGATTAATTGAGTGAATTGCGAGCCAAAGTCGAGTATTAAAATTTTGTCTATATTTTTGAGATTATTCATATGTTTTTCCAATATTTTAGATTTTATATTTAAATTTGCGGTATTTTTAATTTTTTATTTATGTTTTAAGAAAAAGTTAAACATCTCTCAAATCTTTTGCGGCGTCTTCTGGATTTATCGAATTAATATAAAGTCCGCTTCCAAGTTCGTATCCCGCAAGTTTGCTCATTTTAGGAATTATATCCAAAAACCAATGATTCGAAGAAGAATAATTTTCCTTTTGTTTCAATGTCGGCGATAAAGTATGCAAAACATAATTGAAACTCACTTCGCCCAAAAGCTTATTTATTCTGCAAAATATATCTTTAACTATATCGGCAAAATCGGAATTGTAGTTTGAAGAATCGATTATGCAGTCGAAATGTTTTTTTGGCAAAATATATATTTGATAAGGAAATCTCGAAGCGAAAGGGCATAGCGCTATAAATTCTTCGTTTTCGCAAATTATTCTTTCGCCAAGATTCTTTTCTTCGTTTATTATATCGCAATATACGCATCTATTTTTTTCGTTATAATATTCCAAAGCGCCGTTTATCTCGTCAAACATTTGAACGGGAATAAAAGGAGTCGTTATCATTTGGGAATGCGAATGATATAAACTCGCTCCCGCTTCTCTTCCGAAATTTTTGAAATATAAACTATATTGCATATCGCTTTCTTTATACAATTCTTTTAATCTTAAAATAACCGCGTCAAAAATTTTCAAAAAATCTTCGCTTTTAGCGTTATAAAAATTAAAATTATGATTTGGATTTTCAATAATTACATCATGAAAACCTTTCGAGCTTGAAGCGTTAAACAAATTCGTGGTATTTGGAAGTTCGCCCGCTTTAGTTTCAGCTATTATCGGATATTTATTCGGCACAATTCTGACAGCCCACTGAGAGTTATCGTCAAATAAGCTAACGGAAGCGTCTGGCGTTATATTTTCATGCCCTCTGCAAAAAGGGCAATTCAATTCGGAATTTGAAATTCTCTCGTCGTCTTTAACCGAAATATAATCGCTCGGTCTTCCCGTTCTGTCGGAAGCTATAATTACCGATTGTTTAGTTACTGGGTCTTTTCGTATATGAGGCATAAAAATCTTAACCTATGAGTCTCTTTATTTTATCTTTGATTTCCGTCAAATTGCCCGATTTCAATATATATCCGTCCGCGTTCCAAACCGAAAATTCATGTCTGTAATTATTGTAAGCCGTGCATATTATTATAGGCAAATCTCTGTGATGTTCTCTTACTTTAGCCAAAAAGTCGAGTCCGTCCATTTTAGGCATTTTAATATCCAATGTTATCAAATCGATTTGAGGATTTCCGCTATCAATCATTTTCAAAGCTTCCTCTCCGTCATCGGTAGATACCACATTATAACCTTCGTCTTTAAATTCTTCTTCAAACAAAGTTCTTATGCTCTTTTCGTCGTCCAACACTAAAATCGTTTTCTTAGGCATATAAATGCTCCTTAAAAAATATATTTATATTATATAAATTGAATAAAAAAAGTCAAATATAATTTTATTAAGTTTATTTTATTTTTCGCTCTCTATAGACTTATTATAACTTGCCAAAATAGTTTCTATAAGTCCGCTTCTTAACGCGTTTTCTTCCAATTTTTCCACTCCTTTTATCGTTATTCCCGCGGGAGTGCATACGGCGTCTTTAAGCTCGGCGGGATGTTTTTTTGATTCCAATACCATTGCTCCAACGCTTTTGAAAAGTTGCGCCGCCGTTTCTATCGAAGTTTTTCTGTCGATTCCCATTATAACTCCAGCATCGCTCATCGCTTCTATTAATATATATAAAAACGCTGGCGAACAACCCGCTATAGCCGTGTAAGAATGAATAAGATTTTCGGAAATAATTTTTACCATACCGACTTTGCTTAATAAATCCAATATTTCTTTTTCTATATTTTGATTTTCTTTTTCGACTATCGCTATAAATCCGTTGCAAGTTTTAACGGGAGTATTCGGCATGATTCTAATTGCTTTTTCCGTTTCAAATAATTTAATCAAATCGTTATTCGTTATCGAAGCCGCAACGCTTATTATCGTAGTTTCTTTTTTTATATTATGTTTTATCTCTTTTGAAATATCTTCAAACATATAAGGTTTTACCGCTATAAATAAAATATCCGATTCGCCCGCGACTTTTTTATTGTCGTTATAAACTTTTATTCCAATATTTTTTTCAAGCGATTCCTTTTTTTCTTTAGTTTTTACGCTCGCTATTATATTTTTTTTATCTATTTCCGCCTTAATAAATCCTTCGATTAAAGCTCCACCCATAGAACCAGCGCCGATAAATCCAATTTTCATTTTTTCTCCTTAATTTGAATTTTCTATGACAAACATTGTAGCCATCATTTTTGCAAGCATATTTTCGTTTTCGTCTTTTAAAGTCGCTTCCACAACGATTAATTTTTTTCCTTGACTTATAACCTCTCCGATTCCGAATACTTTTTTTGAAATGACGGGACGCATATAATTAATTTTTAATTCGGAAGTTATAATATGACAATTCGATGGAACTACGGTAAAAGCCGCAAATCCTCCCGCCGTATCCAAAATTGCCGCAACCATTCCGCCATGCATATAGCCCAAACCTTGAGACAATTCTTTTTTATTTTCGCAGGATATTATCGCTTTTTTTTCTTCTATGCTTTCCAATTTCATGTCAACGAAAGATAGAAATTCTTGATTGTTAAAAATATTTTTCGCTCTTTCTAAAATCTCTTTATTCATTCAAATTCCTCTTTTATTTTATACTTTATATTTTATTTATGCATGAGTTTCCCATTCGTAATCAAAATTATATTCTTTATAATTTCCCTTAAAAACCACTCCTTTAACGATTAATTTTTCGTCCAATATAACCAAATCGGCAATATAGCCTTCTTTTATTCTGCCGTATCTATTGTCGATTTTCATTACTTGAGCGGGATAAAGCGAAGCCATTTTCAAAGCCTCTTCCAAAGTAGCTCCCACTTGATTTACCACATTTCTAACCGACTGACTCATCGTAATAGAAGAGCCTCCCAAAGTTCCGTTATCGTCTATCAATCTGTTTCCCTCTCTATGCAGTTTTGAACCCGCCCACATATATTCTTTTATTTTTGGAGCCGCCGCTGGAGGAATAGCGTCAGTTACTATGCATATATGTCCTTGTTTCAATTTATATGCAAGCTCTACCGAAGCGAAATCGCAATGAACTCCATCGCATATCAAACCCGCGTAAATATTTTTAGTTTCCAAAACCGCTCCAACGGCGCCAGGTTCTCTAGAACCCCAAGGTCTCATAGCGTTAAATAAATGCGTGGCGAAAGTTATTCCGTAAGGTATTTTTTCTTTTATTTCTCCGTAAGTTGCGTTGGTATGTCCCGCCGAAACCACTTTTCCCGCGTTAGCGAAAGTTTCTATAATTTTTCCGTCAACCGTTTCTGGAGCTACGGTAATCATAACGCATTTTGAAGAGTTTATTTTGTCTATCATTTCTTTATCGGGATGTCTTATAAATTTGTCCTCATGTATTCCTCTTTTTTCATGCGATATATAAGGTCCTTCAAAATGAATTCCCAAAACTCCAAGTATTGATAAATCTTCTATATTGTTAAATAAGTCGATTACTTTAAGCATATGATTATCGTCTGTCGTTATTATAGTAGGCAAATACGAAGTGCATCCGTATCTCTGACAAACTTCGCTAATATCTTGCAAGGTTTCAATCGTTGGAGAGAGATTTATATCGTAACCTCCGATTCCGTTAACTTGCAAATCTATATAACCAGGC
This sequence comes from Brachyspira catarrhinii, assembly GCF_005518285.1. Taxonomy (GTDB): domain Bacteria; phylum Spirochaetota; class Brachyspiria; order Brachyspirales; family Brachyspiraceae; genus Brachyspira; species Brachyspira catarrhinii. The sequence continues at coordinate 12,195 of NZ_SJDU01000002.1, forward strand.
GCTACGATTTTTCCGCCCAAATCTATTCTTGTAATAACCGCGTCTACATCGATTTCTTTTTCAACGCTTTTTATAATATTATTTTCTATGACTATGCAATAACCTTTTATAAATTTTTCTCCGTCAAATATTTTTATATTCGTTAAAGCGTAATAAGACTTATATAATCCTTTAATCAATTCTTTAGGATGCAAACTTTTGCTTTCCAAACTTTTAGCGTATTTATAAGTTTTTACTTTTAAATTCTCGCTCGCTTCTTCGTCCGCCACTATTATTAATTTTTTATGTTTTTGCAATACCGAAGTCGGATAAAATTGACTAATCTCTCCTTCAACGCAATGCGACAGAGCTTCCGATACTTCATAACCTTTCGCAATAATCATTAAATATTTTGAATTAAAAGCTTCTTCAAAACCCAAAGTAAATCCTTCTTTAGGAAAAGACTCGGCGGTAATTCCTATTTTTTTCGCTTCGTAGCTTCTTATTATTTCGCTTATTCTTTTATCTCTGACGCTTCCTTCCAAAGAAGAGCTTGGAGTATTGAGTAAAAAACTTCCGTCTTCTGCCAGAGCGTCTATTAGTAAAGTTATTCCTCCCAAATCTTTTATCAAATTTGCCATCCTGTGAGCTTCTTTTTTCCTGTCTGAAACGAAACTGTCGAAAAGATGAATATTTTCTTTAGGCAAATCAATAAATCTTAAAAAATTATCTTCCAAATATTTTTGCGATATATTCGAGTCGATATATTCACCCGAAGAAACTATATGAATATTTTTAAACGAAATTATATTATCGTTGTAAAAAGAAAGTAATTTTTGATAATATGATTTATCTATATATCTTGCGGGAAAAGACAAAACGAAAGGTTTATTTTTATCCGAATAGTCGAGTATGCATTTTGCCGTATAATAAGCCGCCCATTCGTAAACGCTTTCTTCCGTAATAATTATTCTCATTTTTTAAATTCTCCAAAATTAATAAAATTAATTGACGATTATTATAACATTTTATATATTTTCTGTATAGATACCGCTTGACATATTTTTTATTATAATATATAATTTGCATTATGATAAACAAAAAATATAACTCAAACAATTTCATGATGTCACGTCACGTCACGTCACGTCACGTCACGTCACGTCACGTCACGTCACGTCTTTTATTTTAAACTTTATTCAAAATTATGTTTATACAATAATTATAAAAGCTATTATATTTATTCGGAATTTTTATCCGACAAAATCGTTTATATATTTGAATTTTTTATACATTTTTCAAAAATTTATTATGAAAAATCGAATTTTTTGGTATTTCTCATACATGAGTATCACTGTATGATACTTGTTGTATGTTATAATATAAATAAAAAATTAAAAACGCCAAGGACAAGGCGAAGGAGTAAAATATGTCTGAAAAATTTTATTGTAAATACTGCGGACACGAGCGCTCAAGTATAAGCGGTTTAACGGGTGGCTCATGCTCTAAAAATCCAAACGGTAAATATCATGTTCCGCTTTGATAGGTTTTGAGTTCGGAGTAGGTAGAAATTTTTTATTTTTACCTACTCGATTATTAAAATTAATTAGTTGAGTAATATTAGGTTATTATAAACTAATATTAAAAATAAAAAACAAAAAAAATTAAAAAATGCCGCTAACAAGGCAAAGGAGAAAATTAATTATGGCATACGAAAAAGAAATATTAGCATGGTATGAAGAAAATGAAAAAAATCGAGCGTTATTAGAATGGTTTAATAATGACGAACAAAATCAAGCTTTATTAAAATTATATAATAGCAAAAGCGAAGCGATAAAGGAAATTGAAGCCGTTAGTAAAGAAAAATTGGCTTTACTTTTATCGGCAGTTCCGCAAAATTACAAAAAAGCGCAATATAAAATTATGGTAATAGGACAGGAATTAAACGGAGGTTTTGGAATTAAGGAAGAACCAAGAATATCTATGTTGGATAATTTGAAAGCCCAAAGTAAAAAACCTATTAAAAGAAATTTTTCTAAATTTGCTAATTTTTCCGTTAAATTTTGCAAATCTATGAATAAAGTAAATAGAGATATAAGCTCTTATTTTATTTGGGCGGAAATAAGAAAGTTTTCATATTGGAAAAGTCCTAAAGATAAAAGTAGAAAGCCAAAAAACCATTGTCCGAAGAAGTTCAAAATATAATAGATAAGAAATTTAATATATTGAAAGACGAAATAAAAATAATTAACCCCGATATAGTTTTATTCTTAACGGGACCCGATTATGACGATTATATAAAAACTCAATTAGAAGGCGTGAAGTTTCATAAATTGGAAAACTCGGATTACGAAAAAAGCCAATTTGCCAGAGTAGAGCATGAAGTTTTGCCTAAAAAATCGTTTAGAATATATCATCCTAACGCTTTTAGACAGGGAAGCGTGATAAAAATGTTTGGCAGAAGACATTTATATAAAGAATTCCTAAAGCGATTAGTTGAAGAATGTAAAAAATAACTAATTTGTTGATTAATGGTAGATTATGTTTTATAATGTAATCTATCATTAAATAAAAAATTAAAAGTGCCGTTGACAAGGCAAAGGAAATAAAATGTCTAATTACTACATACATAGAATATCTTATCATAAAAATAATGTAGATATAGCTTCTCCATTATTAAAAGACGGAAATTATTTATCTATAGTAGGATATGCAAATCTTTATGGCGATAAGTTATACGATATAGTCGCCAAAAAAGACAAAAGCGCTTTTAAAAAATATTTAAAAGAAAATAAATCTAAAAAAAGCGCTCAGAATCTTTGGAGATTTCTAAACTTCAAAAAAGACGATTTAATAATAGTTCCAAGTCCTAAAAAATTCTCCGTTTATAAAATTGTTGGAGATAAATTTGTAGGAAACGAAGATAAAGAATTATTGGAAACATTAGAAGAACTAAAATTAAAGAATCGTGAAGAAAACGGAAAATATATATTGGGTTATTTTTGGAAAGTTGAACCCGTAGCCGTAAATATAAGCAGAAGCAAATATGCGGAGGCTGTGCTTACAAGAAGGATGCGTTTCTGGGGAACTAATATAAATTGCAATAAAATAAAAGATTTGATAGATAGCTCAATAAAAAGGTTTAAAGAAAATAAACCTATAGATTTATTTTCCGATATACTCGATAAATGCCGAGATAATATTTTGGAATTGGTTAAAGAAAAATTAAATGATTTAAAATTTGAAGAATTAATACAATTATATTTCAAACAATGCGGTGCAAATAAGGTGAAAATTTTACCAAAAAATGACAAGAAAAAGGGAGATTGCGATGTGGAAGCGGTATTCGAGCCTATAAAAACCGTTATACATGTTCAAGCTAAATTTTACAAGGGAGTCGCTGGAAAATGGGCTGTAGAACAGATTAGCGATTTTATAGAATTTATTGAAAACAAGCTAAAAAATGATGAATATATTCGTATCGGTTGGGTAGTATCCACATGTGATGATTTTTCCGATAAAGCGAAAAAATTAGCAGATGAAAATAATATATTATTGATAAACGGCGAAACTTTTGCCGAAATGCTTATTCGTTCGGGAATTCATACTATAGATAAAAATCTATAATTTTTAAGAATAATAAGATAATTTCATATAAAATTGCGTTGTATATAGATAATTATGACGCAATTTTATTTTACTAAAAAAACAAGTATCGGTGTGTGATACTGGTTGTATGTTATAATATATATATAAATAATTTTATTAAACAAAGGAGAAAATAAAATGGAAAACAATTTAACCGATAAGGACATTGAAGTTTTAAACAAATGGGCGGAAAAATATGATATTGACGAATTAAAAATTAAAGATAAAGAAAAAATTTTTAATCTTAAAAGACTTTCTATAGCAGATTATCGTAATAAAATAAAATATATTACAACTGAAATCTTTAAACTTACGAATCTTGAAGAACTTTCTATTTATTGCGTAAGTTTAAGAAAATTACAAAAAGGGATAGGAAATCTAACTAATCTTAAGGAACTTTCTATAAGTAGCGAGGACTTAATGGAATTGCCTAAAGAGATAGGAAATTTAACTAATCTTAAAGAACTTTTTATTCGTTGCAAAAGTTTAAGAAAATTGCCAAAAGAAATAAATAATCTAATTAATCTTAAAGATATTTATATTAATAGTTATAATTTGAAAGAATTGCCAAAAGAAATATTTAATTTAATTAAGATTAAAAAACTTTATATTGATTGCAAAAGTTTAAGAAAATTACCAGAAGATATAAAAAATTTGATTAATCTTAAAAGGCTTAAAATAAGTTGTTATGATTTAGAATTAACAGAGGAAATAGGAAATATAATTAACCTTGAAGCGCTTTATATTAGAACAGATAATTTAGAAACTCTTCCAAGTGAAATTGGAAATCTAACTAATCTTGAAAGTCTTGATATTGAATGCGAGAATTTAAAGGAATTGCCTAAAGAAATATATAATCTGATTAATCTTAAAGCGCTTGAAATTATATGCGAGAATTTATAAAGTTTTCCAGACGGAATTGAAAAGCTAACTAATTTAGAAATGCTTATTATTGAAAATTGTAATATAAAAAAATTACCAATGGAAGAAATAGGAAAATTAACTAAACTTAAACGACTTTGTTATGATAATTTATGATAATTATTGATAAATAATTAATAATATGTTACAATAATAAAGATTTTAGATTAGGGTTTAATATATGTTTAATGAAACAGAAACAAAAATAATATCAATAAAAGAATTATTAGAAATTCAAAATTTGCAAATTCCAAATTATCAGCGTCCTTATAAATGGAAATCAAAAAATGTTAATCAACTTATTGACGATATTTTATTTCACAAGGATAAACAAGGCTATCGTTTAGGAACTCTTGTTCTACATGACGATAAAGAGAATTTAAATATAGTCGATGGGCAACAGCGAGTAATTACTATTTTTTTATTAGCTCATGGATTGAATAGCCATAAATTAAATGATAGTAATAAAATTAATTTTTCTAATCTATGTTTGTATAATAATATAATTTCTCAAAATAATATTAAATCCAATTATGGTATAATAGAAAGACGAATAGAAGAATTTGATAATTCTAATATTGAGTTTTTTCTTAATAAATGTCAGTTAGTAAAAGTAGTTATTGATGATGAGCAAGAGGCTTTTCAATTTTTTGATTCTCAAAATGCGAGAGGTAAAGAACTTGAACCTCATGATTTGCTTAAAGCTTTTCATTTGAGAGACATGAATAATTTTTCAACTGAAACGGAAAGAATTAAAGTAGTGAAAGAATGGGAAAGTTTGGGAAGCAAAGAATTAAGAGATTTATTTGGTAAGTATTTGTTTAAAATAAGAAATTGGAGCAAGGGAAATGTGGCATATTATTTTACTAAAAACAATATAGATATTTTTAAGGGAGTCAATTTAGAAACTCAAAATTACCCTTTTATGAAACAATTACAAATTAATAATTATTATGTTGATAAGCAAAATGAAGCGGAAAGAGTTAATAATTTCTATTTTGATTATCCTTTTCAGATTGACCAAATAATTATTAATGGTAAACGATTTTTTGAAATGATTATTCATTATAATAATTTAAAAAAATATGTTGAAAATAGTGAAAATAATGGTATTAAAAAAGATATTGAATGCAATATTTTAGATACGCTTGATACATATGAAGGACGTAACAGGATAGGCGATAAGTATGTTCTTGATTTATTTAATTGCGCTTTAATTTATTATATTGATAAATTTGGTAAAATCGATTTAGACAAAGCTATTAAGAAGTTATTTATTTGGGCATATACTTTGCGTTTACGACAATATTCGGTAAAATTAGCTTCCGTTGATAAATATGCTATAGGCGAACATGAATATGCAAAAGAATCTATTTTTCAAAAACTATATTACGCTATTAATCATAATGAGATATTAAATTTAAATTTAGAATCAATTAAAGAAATTAATGCTACGAAAGTTGATAAGCTTTTAGATTTATTTAAGGAGTTAAAATACTATGAATAGAGATAAAGAATTGCAATTATACAATATTAAAGAATTATTAAATAATGAATATGTTATTCCTATTTACCAGCGTAACTTTGCTTGGAGCGAAGGAGAGATTAGACAATTAATTTTAGATATAGCTGACGCTAGTGAAAATACTGATAACTATTATATAGGAACTTTAATTACTTACGATAGAGGCAATAATTTATTTGAGATAATAGACGGGCAACAACGATTAACTACTTTATCTATTTTATTAAACCTTATAAAAAATAGGTATGAAAAATATATTCCTGAATTATATAAACTTAAATCCTATAATCTAAATTTAACTTTTGATAGTCGTAAAAATTCTACATATACTTTGAAAGTGCTTTATGATAAAAATGAAAACGATATAGAAAAATATATAAGCGAAAATCAAAATTCCATTACCGAAGGATACATGATTTGTGAAAAAGTATTAACTGAAGTATTAAAAGAAAAATTTAAAAATAATGAGGCTAAATTTTTTGAATATTTATTTAATAATGTAAATATACTACAGGTTAGAGTATTGGAAGATACGGATTTAAATCATTATTTTGAAATAATGAATAGCAGAGGCGAGCAATTAGAGATGCATGAAATTCTTAAAGCTCGTTTATTAGAAAAACTTGACGATAAAAATGATAAAGATAGTGAAAATAATAAATTTATATTTAATTTAATTTGGGAAGCTTGCAGTAATATGGGACGTTATATTCAATTTGGTTTTGAAAGTAAACTGCGAAATTATATTTTTAAAAGCGATTGGAATAGCTTGATAAATGAAGATAAAATATATAAAATAAATAAAGTTCAAGGTGACAATATAATTAATAAATCGATTTTAGATATTCTTAAAGAAAAATCAGAAATATTTAATGGCGAAGATAAAGAAGATTATGAGGAACAGGAACGATTTAATAGTATTATAAATTTTCCAAATTTCTTACTACATGTTTTAAAAATTCAAGAATCAAAAAATATACATTCAGACGAAGAATTAGATAAAAAAATACCTTTAGACGATAAAAGATTATTAGATACATTTAATAATTTTCTAAATAATAAAAATATAAATGTAAAGGAATTTGTTAAATCTTTTGGTTATAATTTATTAAAAATAAAATTCCTATTCGATAAATATATTATTAAAAGAGAATTTGAAGATGAAAGTAATGATTGGAGTTTACAACAATTAAAATTATATAAAGATAAAGATGGTAAACAAAGACCAAACTATATAAACAGTTTTGAAAATAATGAAGATAATAACAGAAAAATATTAATGCTTTTATCTATGTTTCATACTTCTTATCCATCATTAATATATAAAAATTGGCTAAATGATGTTCTAAAATATCTATATAGTCAAAAAAATATAAATGCGGAAAATTATAAAAATAAACTTAAAAAGTTAGCAAAAGAAAGATATAATAATATAATAAGTGATAGCGGCATTTCTATATTAGATACTGGCACAAGCGTTCCTCACTTTATTTTTAACTATCTTGATTATTTATTATGGGAAGATGACCATTATAAGATATATATAGATAGTAAAAATAATAATATATTTCAAAAAATAAAAAATTTTAAATTTTCTTTTAGAAGTTCCGTTGAACATTATTACCCACAACATCCTATAATAGGTAAGCCATTATGTAATAATATAGATGAAAACAAAAGAATATTAAATAAGTTTGGTAATCTATGTTTAATTAGTAGAAGTAAAAATTCTAAATTAAGTAATAATACTCCAACTGCTAAAAAAGATTATTACATTAATAATGATATTGATAGTGTTAAACAAGCTATTATGATGTCATATGATAATTGGGACATTAAAGAAATAGAAAAACATGGCAATGAAATGAAAAATTTACTCGATTCACAATGAATAAATATAATTATTATATTATAAAAAACTTAATCAATAATTAGGCGCTTTGGATGTTATCTTTACATCATGCACATGACTTTCCGCCAAACCTTGATTGGTTATTTTTACAAATTCGGCTTTTTCTTGAAGTTCGCCTATATTTTTAGCGCCAACATAACCCATTCCCGCCCGAACTCCGCCTATTATTTGATAAATAACATCCGCGACATGTCCTTTATATTCCGTGACGCCTTCTATTCCTTCGGGAACGAATTTTGATTTATTAATAACTTCGCTTTGAAAATATCTGTCTTTGCTTCCTTGAATCATTGCTCCAACCGAACCCATTCCTCTATAAGGTTTATATTTTTTTCCATCAATTATTATCACATCGCCAGGGGCTTCGTAAGTGGAAGAAAAAAGTCCTCCCGCCATAATCGCGTCCGCTCCGATTGCGAAAGCTTTCACTATATCGCCCGAATATTTTATTCCGCCGTCCGCTATTGAGCCGACATTATTTTTTTTAGCGATTTGAGAAGCGTCCGATATCGCAGTAAGTTGAGGAACTCCGATTCCCGCTATTATCCGAGTTGTGCATATAGAACCCGCTCCGATTCCTATTTTTATCGCGTCAACTCCAGCGTCTATTAAGGCTTTAGCTCCATCCGAAGTTGCGATATTTCCAGCTATTACATCGATATTAGAATACAAATCTTTTATTTCTTTTATAGCTTTCAAAACATTTTGAGAATGTCCATGAGCCGTGTCTATCACTATTATATCCGCTCCAGCTTCGATAAGTTTTTCGATTCTTTTATATCTGTCGTCCGAAATTCCTATCGCCGCCGCAACCAATAATTTTCCGTTTTTATCTACGCTTGATAAATTTTTATTTTCTATTTCGTTAAAACTCTTTACCAATTCCACTTCTTTAGCCTGCGCTTCAAACAACATATTTTTATGGATTACTCCAAGTCCGCCGCATAAAGCCATAGCGATTGCCATTTTATGTTCGGTTATCGTATCCATTGGAGAGCTGATTAAAGGAATTTTTAAAGTTATTCTTTTAGTTAATTTTCTTTCCAAATTCACATCTTTAGGCAAAATATCCGATTCTTTCGGAACTAATAAAACATCGTCAAAAGTAAGCGCTTCTCTGATTTTTATAGACATAATATATCCTTTGTAATATATAGTAACAATTAATTGTTAGTTAGATAATTTACAATAAAAAAAGTTTTATTTCAATATTTTATTTAAATATTTTCCATAATTTTTTATCATAACAACATATTGTGGAATGTAGTTATTATATATAGCTTGAAAATTTTGTAAAATATTTTATATTATATACAGATTATATTTATTAATTTGGGTAAAATAATTGTATAAAAAATATATTAATAACAGTAATGAAGGATATAATAGTCCCGTAGGCATATATTTGAATCAAATAGGAGAGATTCGTAGACTTTCAAAAGAAGAAGAGTTGGATTTATGGCAGAGGCTTGAAGCATGCAGAGAGGAA
>NZ_SJDU01000020.1 GCF_005518285.1 Brachyspira catarrhinii
AGAGGCAAATATAATGGGATATTTTATTTCTTTTTTTATTAATTTTAACGAATTCATTTTATTTCCATTTGTAGTTTTATTTATTATTTTATTGTTTTAAAATTGATTAAAGTTATTATACTAAAATAAAGCCTTTTTGTCAAAAAACTATTTATTATTTAATGAGAATTTTTTTTAAATAATAAGCTTTATCGACTTGACAAATTAAAATTTTTTTATATACTATATTGTATTGAGAGTGAGATATGGCAAGACTTAATATTGAAAACGAAAGCGTAAAAAAGTATATTTATTCGATTTCCGAAAAACTTATGAGACATTTTGATTTGGAATATCAGATTGAAAAAGAAAACGAATATTTTGATTTATACGCTTTTCACCAAAATAATTTTTTCAAATCTTTTATAACTCGTTCGACAGTTTACGAAGGTTATTCGGTTTTCGAACATGTTTTGGTTCGTTTTATTAAAGAATGCGCGGACGAAGAATTGCAAAAATTTGAAGATATGCTTATTAGACTTACTCCGATACTTTCCAACCCGAATAAATTTCATAAGAGAAGTATTATAACGGGAATAATTATTACGGAAAACTCGCTAAAACCCGAATGGGAGAAGAGAGTTAAAAAATTCTTTTATAGAGTTAGCTATAAATTATTGTTTCATGGATGGTCCGAAACTCAATACGCTATGGTTTCTATGAAAGATAAAAATTTGTATCTGCCTAAAATGAGGAAAAAGGAATTAAAACTTCTGCTTTCCGATTTTTAGTGGATTATATAATCTTATTTTAAAAGGAGATGAAACATGAATGCTTTCATACTTTTACTCATTGGCATAGTAGCCTTTTTTATCGCCTATATTGGCTACGGTTCGTTTTTGGCGAAAAAGTGGGGTATTGACCCGGGAAAGAAAACTCCCGCTCATACCATGACGGATGGAAAAGACTATGTTCCGACTGACGCTAAAGTTTTGCTCGGACACCACTTTTCTTCGATAGCGGGCGCGGGTCCTATCACGGGTCCTATTATCGCTATGATGTTCGGCTGGCTTCCCGTTTATCTTTGGATAGTTTTGGGTTGCATATTCTTCGGCGGAGTTCATGATTACGGTTCGTTGCTCGCGTCTTTGCGACATGAAGGAAAATCGATTGGCGAAGTTATAAGAGCGAATGTCGGACAAAAAGGCAAAATAATGTTTACGCTTTACGCCTTCATTACAATTTGTTTGGTTGTAGCCGCATTCCTCGATATTACGGCGGGAACTTTTGGAGTAAATGACGGCGACCCTCAAATAAGCGCCGCGGCTGGAACGGCTTCTATGCTTTTCATTATTCTCGCTCTATTATTCGGTTTCATGGTTTACAGAAAAGGAGCTGGAGTTCTTGTGTCCACTATCGTAGGCGTTGTTTTGCTTGCCATAGTAATATTTATTTCGGATAAATATCCGTTCTTGCAATTAAATAAAGGACCTTGGCAAGTAATACTTACTATTTATATTATTTGCGCGTCTTTGATGCCCGTTTGGATATTATTACAGCCGAGAGATTATCTATCTTCGTTCCTACTTTACGCTATGGTTATAGGCGGACTTGTCGGTTTGGTTGTAAGTCGTCCCGCTATGGCGGCTCCTATGTTTACGAGCATCAATCCGAGCGCTGGAAATTATCTATTCCCAATATTGTTTATTACGGTAGCTTGCGGAGCGATTTCGGGATTCCATGCTTTGGTAAGTTCGGGAACGAGCGCAAAACAGCTTAATAGTGAAAAAGACGCAAAATTGGTAGGATACGGAGCTATGCTTATTGAAGGAGTTGTCGCAATAATAGCTTTAATGAGCGTTGCGGCGGTTGCTGGTAACACCGATGGTTCGCCTGCCCAAAAATTTGCTGTTGGAGTTTCAACATTTATGAATTCTTTTGGAATTCCTATGGGAATAGGAAGAACTTTCGTAACTTTGGCTTTCGCTTCGTTTGCGTTAACTTCATTAGACAGCGCAACTCGTATCGGAAGATATTTGGTGCAAGAATTGGGAGAATATACTTCCTCCGATGGCAGAGTTCATAAAACATTCCTAACAAATCCTTATATAGCTACGGCAATAACGGTTGGAGTATCGTTAATGTTTACTTTCTACGGTTATGGAAGAATATGGCCAATTTTCGGAAGCGCAAATCAGTTACTCGCGGGATTATCCTTGCTTGCCGTTGCCGCTTGGATAAAGAATCGTCAAAAAAGAACATCTTGGGAAACTATTATTCCGTTGGTGTTTATGTTTATCGTTACGCTTTCCGCTTTAGGCTTGGTTGTTTATACTAATTGGGCTAAAAAGACTTTTGACGGTTATGTATTGGCGATTATAGCCGCTATAATGATAATATTGGCGGTTGTGGAACTCTTTATTACTGGACAATGGGCGAGAGGCTTAAAAGATTCCGTTGCCGACCCTAACGAAACCGTAAAAAATAAATAAAAGTTATAAAGCCAAAAACTCGAATATTTGATATACCTCGTTCATAATTTTATGAGCGGGGTTTTTATTAATTGTCATTTTAAAATAATCTAAATTTTATAATTAATTAATAAATTATTAAGTTTTAGGCTTATTTTTTATTTAAATTTGTTTAACTATATGCATATTAATTATTAAAAAATAAAAATTTGAAAATTAAAATAATTTGGAGTTAATATGCATACAAAAATATATTCCGAAGCGCTTTACGGAATAGAAGGAATACCAATAATAATAGAAGTCAATATATCGGAAGGTTTGCCGAGATTTGATGTAGTCGGACTTCCAGACCAAGCGGTTAATGAAGCGAGAGAGCGAGTAATAGCGGCTATAAATAACAGTTGCAGATTTTTTCCGCCGAAGAGAATAACGATAAACCTTGCGCCAGCGGATATAAAAAAGACGGGAACTTTATACGATTTGGCATTTGCATTGGGAATATTATCTTCGAGCGCTCAAATATTTTTTGACGATTCTATGGAAAAAACTATTATACTTGGAGAATTGGCTTTGGACGGAAGCGTGAGAGAAGTTAAAGGAATTTTTTCAATGTTATTAAACGCTAAAGAAAACGGAATAAAAAGCGCAATAATTCCTTTAAGTAATTTGGACGAAGCGGATATAGTTGAAGGTTTAAGTTTATATCCCGTGAAAAATTTGAAAGAAGCGATTGATTCTATAGAAGGCAAGAGAAGTCCCATAATTTCAAAAGGTAAATTCAATTTTGAAGGCGAAGAAAAAGAAAATATAGATTTTTCCGATGTGAAAGGGCAGGAATACGCAAAAAGAGCGGCGATGATAGCGGCGGCTGGAGGACATAACTTTATTATGATAGGCTCTCCTGGTTGCGGCAAAACATTAATCGCAAAAAGAATTCCGACTATACTTCCTCCATTAACATTTGAAGAGGCTTTGGAGGTTACAAAAATTTATTCTTCCTACGGACTTTTGTCAAAAAATATGCCGATAGTGAAAAAACGTCCTTTCAGAATTCCGCATCATACTTCTTCTTATGTAAGCCTTGTGGGAGGAGGAAGAAATATAAAAGCGGGCGAGATAACTTTGGCTCATAACGGAGTTTTATTTTTGGACGAATTTGTAGAGTTTCAAAGTTCCGCTTTACAAACTTTAAGAGAGCCTATGGAAGAGCGAGTAATAACGATAAGCAGAGCAAACGGTAGCATGAGTTTTCCCGCTAATTTTACTTTAATCGCCGCCATGAATCCTTGTCCATGCGGATATTATGGAGACGAAAAACATACTTGCAAATGTTCGGAGATTGCAAGAAAAAGATATATAGCAAAATTATCGGGACCGATTTTAGATAGAATAGATATTTCAATCGAAGTTAGAGCGGTTGATTATAATAAAATGATTGGAAAATGCGATGGAGAAAGTTCTGCGTCTATGCGAGATGTCGTAATCGCCGCGAGAAAGAAACAGGAAAAACGATTCAAAGAAAACGGACTTAAAATATTTTCAAACGCTTTGATGGGAATAAAAGAAACTCAAAAATTTTGCATATTGGACGATAAGGCTAAAAATTTGCTTAATTTGGCTATTGAAAAATTTTCTATGAGCGCAAGAAGTTACGATAAAGTTTTGAAAGTTTCAAGGACAATCGCCGATTTGGAAGATAAAGAAATAATCGGAATAGAACATATAACGGAAGCTTTGCAATATAGATTTAATTTAAATTGATAAATTTTATAAATTAGATTTTAAATTAAAAATAAATTTACCATTTCAAAAATAATTCCGTGTAAGCGTTTCCTTCTTTCATGGATTTCGTTATTTCAATCGAAGATTTTAAACTGTTAAGCGATTCGAGTAAAGAGTAAGCCCAATACAATATCGATAATTCCAAAACATCCGAGTCTTCGTTAAAGTCTTTTATATGAGCGATTAAAACGCCTTTTCTACTTTTGATTATTTCTATACTAACGGGGTCGAATAAATTTTTGAAGATATATTCCGTGCTGTAGCTTAATACGAAATATTTTGGGAAGAATATTATAAAAGTCTTTATCCATTTTGGAAGAATTCTGTTATAACTGTATTCGGAAATTTCTTTTATTCCCGTATTTGCGCCATCGTAGAATAAATCGCAAACCAATCTGTAAGGATTATGAAAAGCTGGCGTATAAGGATACCATTCTTCGCTTAAAATTTCGTTTTTGAAAATAAGCGAAGACGAAGGTTGCATTGCCGTTATCCATCTTTGAAAACCTTCCTCTCCGAATTTTGTTTTAACGAATTCTTTTAATAATATCAAATTCATTCCTCTAACTCTTTGAGTAATATTCGTTTGAGTTCTAATGTCTTTAATTTTGTATTTCGATATTTCGTTTTCTATTTCGGTTAATAAAACATTATTATCGTAAACGAGCTTATGCATATTGTTCGCCGAGCCGTAAAGATTGCCCGAATTGGCGGCTATATTTTCAATATGATTATTTATTCCTTCGGAAACGGTTTTTATTCTCGCTATCGTTCTTGCGCCGCTCGAATATAAAGTATTTAAAGAATCTATATTATTTTTTATCTCTCCAAGATTTTCCGTAATATTAAGATATTGAGATTTGATGCTTTCGCTCGAGTTCGACATCATCGTCATAGAATGAAGTATTTCGTTTATGGTTTTCGATTGTCCCATGGATGAATTATGAATATTGTTCATTAATCCCGTAATTTCCGAAACATCTTTTATAAGAATTGAAAATTGTTCCGCGGACTCGGATAAATCATCGCTTGTAACGGTAATTCTATCTTTTATTTCTTGCAAAATTTTGTCGGCATTATCGGCTTGTTCGTCAGAAGTTTCCGATAATATTCTAATTTCTTCGGCGACTACCGCAAAACCTTCGCTATATTTTCCCGCATGAGCGGCCTCGATTGCAGCGTTCATAGCGAGCAAATTCGTTTGTCTTGCGATATTTCTAATCGAAGCTACGAAATTGGATATTGAAACCAAAGAGTTTATCAAATATTCGGTAGATTTTGAAGCCGATTTAATTTTTTCTTTGCTTTTCGTTGAAGAAGAATTAAGATTTTTCATTTTATTTTCAATATTAAGAAGAATTGAATCCACATTTTCTATATTTTTAATCATTTCTTCTATAGAGGATTTTGTTTTTTCAATACTCGAACCTTCTTCTATTATTTTATCTTGCAAACTTCTGGCGTTTATATTTATGTTGTTTATATTGTTTATATTATTTTCTATATAATCTTGTATATTTTTATTATTGTTTTCCACCGTGTCTATTTGACTCGATTCTTCGGTTAAACCCTTTTTTATATTTTCAATCGATTCGTTAATTTCATGAATCGTATTCACATTTTCGTTTATCGTTTTCGGCAAATTATCCGATTGTCTTTTGAATATCGTTATAGTTTTCTTTATATTCGACAAAGTATATTGAAAGCCGTTGTTAATTACTTCCACCCATTTAGCCATTTCGGATATTTCATCGCTTCCCGATACTTCTGGAATCGCAATTCTCAAATCGTTATTGTCGGTAAAATTTCCGATAGTGTCGGTTACTCTCGTCACGGAATTAAATATTAGTCTTATTAAAAATATCATTATCATTGTCGCTATAAAAAACGAGATAATAATCGTATATACGGTCGATTTGTTTATTTCTCTAATTTGCGAACTAAAATAAGCTTCGGGAATAAACATAACGATATTTAATTCTTCCGAAATCGTTTTTATATAAGCTCTGTATCTTAAATTATTTACTACAAGATTTCCGTTTATAATATCGTTTTCCGTATTGGAATTTAATAGTCTATAATATTCGGAATATAAATTGTCTATTCTTAAGTTATTTAACGCTCCTTCTTTCGAGTTAAGAATCGTTAAATTATTTTTATCTATAAGCAATATGTCGGAATTTTCTATATTCAAAATATTTTCTATATCTTCCGAGTCGTAAGCGAGCGTTATGGATATTCCCGCAATTCCAACAGGAACATTGTCGCTATTTATCGAGGATTTAATATTGAAAATCACATTATTATAGGCATCGTAATTTATATAAATATTCGAATTCGTTAAATGATTTGTATCGACTGTCGTTGTGGAAAATCTATTGTTGTTTGGAGAATATACATATACTCCCGCAAAAGGCTGAAAAAATAATATATTTACCGTTCTGTTATAATTTTGTTCGTTTAAAACATTTGGTAAAAAATTCGGCAAATACGAATATAGATATTCTCTGCCTCTATTATTTATATTTAAGCCGTTATACATAGCGGATAAACTATAAGATAATTTTTCCACTTCTTCTTTTCCCGTTATAATATTATTTTCAAAATCGTTCGCTATAACTTTAAATCTATTGTTAAAGCCATCGTCTATAAGATTGTGAAAATTTTCCGTGTTTATATTTTCGCCCAAAAAGTTGATGCTTAATACGACTAAGCCCATAACAATTATTATCATAAAAATAATACGAAATCTTATTCCCATTTAAGACATACTCCTGCTTAATATATATCGGAATTTTTAAGAATATCTTTTATTAAAAGATAATATATTTAAATACAATAACTGTAAAGAGTATTATTTTAAATTTTAAATATTAAAAAAATTTTTAAAAAATATTTAAAAATATAATAAAAATTTGACTTATAATATTTAAATGTTATACTATTAAAAGCTTGGAGGTAGATAAGTCCCGGTGGGCTTCGCGCTCTTCAAAAGCGTTGGATGTCATAGCGACATTGGCAGGTTCGACTCCTGCCTCTTCCGATAAATAAGCGATTATGAAAATTATTGTGTTTTACAATAATTAATAGTCTCTTATCTTATTATAAAATTAAGAGAGAGCTAATGAATAATAAAACTAATAGCAAATTTAATTTGATACAAGTAAATACGGTATTGGAGCATGAATCTATAAAGCCGTATTATAAAATTCTTTCCCGTCCGATAATCGCCGATATAATTCGCGATACTTTGGAAAAATTAAGGCATGATTTAAATAATAAAGACAATTCAAAATCGCCTCTTTCTAAAGAAGAAATAATAAAATTATGTGAAAAAAATATAAAATCTAAATCAAACTCGCCAATTAAAAGAGTAATAAACGCGACAGGCACTATAATGCATACGAATTTGGGACGCTCTCCAATAGATTCGGAAATATGGGACGAAGTTAAAGATTTAAATATTCATAGCAATAACCTTGAATATAACCTTAATAAAGAGGGGAGAGGATTAAGAGGAGAATTTTTATATTCTCTTTTGGCAAAATTAACGGGAGCGGAAGATTCTTTAGTCGTTAATAATAACGCGGCGGCGGTATTTTTAATATTAAAGACATTTGCAGCGGGAAAAGAGGTTATAGTTTCGAGAGGCGAACAGGTTCAAATTGGCGGAGGTTTTAGAATTCCAGATATATTGCGAGAGGCTGGAGCAAATTTAGTCGAAATAGGCACTACGAATATAGCGACTATTAAAGATTACGAAGAAGCGATTACTGAAAATACCGCTATGATACTAAAAGTTCATTCCTCAAATTTTAGAATAAGAGGATTCGTAAAATATCCGTCATTAAAAAACATAAGAGACGCTATTCCAAAAAATATTCCTATAGTTTATGACGAAGGAGCGGGAATATTTGACGAGAGTTTGTCGGAAGAAGAGCATATAAAATCGGCGTTAAAAAGCGGAGTGGATTTGGTATGTTTTTCGGGCGATAAGATGTTTTCGAGCGTTCAAGCTGGTGTAATAGTCGGCAAAAAAGAATATATTTCAAAAATCTATAAACATCCTTTAATGAGGGCTTTCAGATGCGGTAAAACGGTTTTGTCAATATTGGAAAAATACGCTATAAAGAGATTAAATTCTACGGAACAGTTTAAAGGATACTGCGAGAGGCTTCTTTCAATAAAACCCGAAATAGTTAAAGAAAAAGCTTTAAAAATTATAGAAAATTTAGAAAATATAAAAGGTTTTAAAGTTATCGAAGAAACTATTGAAACGGGCGGCGGAGCTATGGCTGATATATTTTTTCCGTCTTACGCAATAAGTTTTAAACCTAAAGATATAAAACAAGCCGTTAAATTCTTGCATAATTTAGAAATTCCAATTATTCCTAAAGTAAAGAAAGATTCCATACTTCTATATGTTATAACTATAGACGATAACGATATAGATTATATTAAAGAGTCATTGAATAAAGTAGTCCAGAGTAATTTATTATAATCTTTATAATAATAAAAAAGAAATTTTAAAATAAAAGGAGAATATTTTAAAGTGAACAGAATTATAGGAACTGCGGGGCATGTCGACCATGGCAAATCGGAATTAATAAAAGCGTTAACGGGCATTGCAATGATGAGGCTTCCAGAAGAGAAAAAAAGAGAGATGACTATAGATTTGGGATTTGGATTTTTTAAACCTAAAAACGATATTACTATAGGCGTTATAGATGTCCCTGGACATGAAAGATTTATAAGAAATATGGTTGCGGGAATGTGGAGTTTGGATTTGGTTATGCTTGTAGTTTGCGCAAACGAAGGTTGGATGAATATGACAGAGGAACATTCAAAAGTGGCTTTGTCTTTGGGAATAAGAAATATAATATGCGTAATCAATAAAATAGATTTGGTAGACGAAAACAAATTAAGAGAAAGCGAAAAAAATATAAAAGAAAATTTATTTAGAGTTTTCAAAAGAGATATTGAAATTATAAAAGTGTCCGCCGTGCGAGGAGACAATATAGATTTTTTGAAAGATAGAATAACCGATATCTTGATTAAAGATAAATTTGAAGACGATATAAAAACGCATATTTATGTAGATAGAGTATTTTCTATAAAAGGAGCGGGACTTACGATAACGGGAAGCGTTAAAGGAGGAAGCGTAAAAAAAGACGATTCTTTAATACATTATCCGAGCAAAAGAGAAGTTTATATAAGAAATATACAATCTTATCATGAAGACAGAGAAATAGTTCATGCCACATCTCGTATAGCCGTTAATTTGAAAAATATAAAAAAAGAAGAAATTAGAAGAGGACATTTATTATGCGACAAAAACGAAACGGTATTTTTAACCAACGAAATAATATTGGAATTGGTAGGTGACAGCGATATAGAATATTTAAGGAAAATAAAGAATGCAGAATTTGCAATAGGCACGGAATGTTTAGTCGCTCAAATTATTCCGTTATATAAAAAGCCTGTCTATGACGAGTCCGATAAAAAGATAAAAAACGATGTCGATGCGAGAGAAATAGACTGCAGATTTATAAGATTAAAATTTGACAAGCCTTTGTCCGTTTTTTGGAAGGAAAGAGGAATATTAATCAGTCATGGCGGAAGCGCTATAATAGGAACGGGAAATGTATTTTGGGGAGAGAAAACTACTCCGTCCGTTAGAAAAAATATAATGGATAACGCGGGAGAATTTTTGGGAAATATTAAAAGAAGCTCTTATACCGATTTGGTTATGTCGGTTAATGGTTATTCTTTTGCCAGCGGAAATTTGCCAGATTATGCGGTAAAAATTTCAAATTATTTTGTTAAAAAAGATTATTTAAGCTCTATTTTGGAGAAAACTAAAAAGTTAATAGATTCTAAAAAAGACGGCGTTTCTTTTGAAGATATAAGAAATAGCCTTAATATAGATAACGCGTTTACAAAAGTTTTTATAGATTATTTGATTCAAATTAAAACGATAATGCCTTTTAATAATATTTATAAAAAATATAATCAAAATATCGAGCTTAATAATTCTCAAAAAAATTTGCTTGAAAAATTGAAAAAAGAAGGTTTAAATGGACTTGAAGAAAGAACGATAAAATCTTTTCCAAACGGAATCAAAGATATTAAAGTTTTATCGGCATTGAAACTCGCTGTTTATCTTGAAGAAGGAATATATTATCATATTGATGTTTATAATAGAGTAAAAAAATTGATACTGAAAGATGCAAAATCGAAAGATATTATAACCATAGCTTTCGTAAAAGAAAAAACGGGACTTTCAAGAAAATATGTCATTCCATTATTAAATGTTTTGGAAAGAGAAAAATTATTAAAAAGACAAGGAAACGATAGAATAGTCATATAAATGTATATTTATATAGTTGTTTTTATATTGTTTTAAAATATACTTGAAAAATATAAAATTTAATGTATATTAATTATAATTTTTTAATTGTATTCGTAGATTAAATTCCGAAAATGATTAAATGAAAATATAAAAATTAGGATAGAAATAATGAAAAAAGTTTTTGCTATCATATTAATTTCAGCTTTAGTTTTTTTATCTTTACCTTTGGCATCTCAATATAGGTATACTTTTCCCGAATATATGGAGAATCTTCAAAAGAATGTGCCTATGAAAGCGATTGAATGGTTTGATGAAAACGCATACGCTCCAACTTATGGAGTGAGCGAGCTTATTTTCGCGTTTTATAGAGGAGTAAGCAGATATAATTCTTATGTAAAGTATAAAGGCTCGGTTGATAATTTAGATAAAGCCGCTGGAGATTTTAGGCAGGCTTTGGATATTCCTTATGATGCGAGATATCTATATACGGATAGGTCTTTATTATATCTTGCGGGTATTCTTACCATTTCTGAAGGAGACAAAGAATTAGCTTCCAGAATATTTAAATACTATGCGGATAATTGCGAGCAGTATGACCCAAATTATCCTACGGCAATATACTGGTGCTTATATCATAAATATTTAAGCCCCGCAACTTATGCGCTTTATTATGATAGACTTGTAAAATTAGACAGAATGGGAGTATATGAAGGTCCTATAATATACGATTATTTTACGGGCGAGACTAAAAGTATTCCTGAGATGTTAAGAAAATTGGATAGACCTGCAAATATGACTCAAAACAGATACAGAAGAATATCGGAAAATGCCGATGTATTTGAAACTATAAAAAGTTTAGTTCCTATAATCCCTGAAGACAGAAATATGTCTAAATTGGGAGCGACTTATCAATATCTTATTTTTGAAGAATATCCTCCTAAAGATAATACAAATTACGGCTCAAGAGTATCTGAAACTTCAAATTTAGATAGAGATAGCAGAAAATTAGAATATTCGGAAGATAGATATAGAAAAATAGACGATATAATGACAAATAATTCTATTGACAATAATTATACGAATGAAAATAATTATACGAATTATACATTAGAGACTAATAGATACGCGGAAAATACAAATTCCACATATACTCCTCCGTCTACTTCTGGGTTATATTCCTTAACCATATCTATAGATAAAGTTGCAAATAATAATGTGAGAATAGATATCGCGGGTAGAACTTTCAATACGAGAAATTCGACTAATTTTAATATTCAGTTGGCTCAAGGCGAATACGATGTTTTGGTATCGTTTTTGGGTAAACAATATACGAATAGAGTAAATGTGTCGAGCAGTTCTTATAATTTGCTTTCTATCGTTATTCAAGATGAAAATATAAGATAATTTATTTTTATTTTGTTTTCATTAACGGGAAAATAAATGCTTAATATAAAGAAACCTCGAGGAACTAACGATTTTTTTTACGAATCCGCTTCAAAATTGGAATTCATTGAAAAAAAAATAAAAGATATAGTCAAACTTTACGGCTACGGAAGAATAAGAACTCCGATATTCGAATCTACCGATTTATTTATCAGAGGAATAGGCGAAGATACGGATATTGTCGGAAAGGAGATGTTTACATTCGAAGACAGAGGCGGACGCTCGCTCACTTTAAGACCCGAAGGCACGGCATCGGTAGTTAGAGCTTATATTGAAAATTCCATGCAAAACGAATTTTCAATAAATAAACTTTTTTATATAGGGACAATGTATAGAGCGGAAAGACCGCAAAAAGGAAGATACAGAGAATTTAATCAATTTGGAATAGAATGCATCGGCGGTTCTTCACCTTTAATTGACGCCGAAATTATAGCTTTGAATATCAATATCTTAAAAGAATTCGGAATAGAAAATATTAACCTTCTTATAAATACTGTCGGTTGTCCAAAATGCAAACCAATTTATAATAAGGCTTTAAGAGAAGCGATTGGAAGCAGAAAAGATGAACTTTGCGAAACTTGTCAGAAAAGATACGAAACGAATATTTTAAGAATATTGGATTGCAAAAATGAAAAATGCAAAGAAGTATTGAAAGATATTCCAAAATTTTACGATTATGTTTGCGAAGAATGTAAAGAGCATTTCGATAGATTATGCGAAGAGCTTAATAAAATAAATCAAAAATTTACCGTAGAGCCAATGCTGGTTAGAGGACTCGATTATTATACGAAAACGGCTTTTGAAGTTCAAACAAACGCATTAGGTTCTCAAAGCGCAATATTGGGCGGCGGAAGATACGATAATCTTGTGGGCTTATTTAATTCTGGGAAAGATATTCCCGCAGTTGGAAGCGCAATGGGACTCGAAAGACTTTTAATAGTTTTGGAAAATAATAAAAATATAACGGACGACAGGCTCGATGTATTTATAATAGCTTTTAAGGAAACCGAAAAAGAAATTTTGAAAGTTATGCAAGATTTAAGAGCTTCAGATATAAGTTGCGACTGCGATTTTGCAATAAAGTCGATAAAAAATCAATTCAAATCGGCAAATAAAAGAAATTCAAAATTCGCTTTAATATTGGGAGAGGACGAATTAAAAAGAAATTCATGCAAACTCAAAAATATGGATACGGGCGAAGAGAAAGAAATTCCGTTAAATAAAGTTTCTAAAAATATTAAATAATCTAATCTTTTAATCATTCTTATTGACAATAATCAAATTTTCTAATATAATAATTTTATCAATTAATTAA